>NZ_SGTV01000007.1:0-156565 GCF_005435035.1 Halorubrum sp. SD690R
CGGCGAACAAGGTCCAAGAGTTTGCTGAAGGTACACCGATAGAACTCTGTTACCTACCGCGGGGTTCACCGGAGCTGAACCCCGCGGAAGAGTGTTGGAGACAACTTGATCAAGAACTTGGGAACCGCCTGTTTGACACACTCGACGATCTCCGTGAGGCTGCTCTCTCTGCACTCGACCGGGTCGAAATCCCAGATGTGTTTACGTATTTATGTCCGTGAGTATGAACAAATATCCGGTCGCTGGGCCTCTCCCATCGCTCACCTCCCCCCCAACGGATGGGAGGCTCACCTACTCCCCCCGCGACGCTTCATTGATCACCCTCCGCTGGAAGGACGGCCCTCCACCCCGTCCACCAGTACTATCATTCGTCAAGTAGATGTATCTAGTACCGACACACCACCAATAGAGGTTAGTGTCCCAAATTGGTGGAACCGCAGCCTAACACTGGAGGGCCAACAGCATTAGTTATTGCTGATCTGGTAGATTATAAGTCCGACGAGCGGAATCACAGTGAACAGAAATACGAAGACACCCGCTGCTGCGCCGCCTTGAAACTGAGCAGCTATCACCAACGCAATCAGTGAGACGACTCCGAACAGAGTCATCGACACAAGCGACATACGGGGTGCTGTACTGTCTAACCGCAGCAGTTCGATACTAACTTCCACCATGGTGTCTGGCTCGTCTGTATTCGCATTCCAATTGGCACCAGCGTCACTGTCAGCGGTACTCACGTCGACAAGAGAGTCCGTGATTGGGGTCGTATCTTCGAGTCGTGGTAGCTTGGTCGGTCTGTCACCGCGGTCAACAAGTACCGTCGAGGTGTCTAACCACCTGTCGACGGCGTCACGTTCGATTCGGACCTCATGATCAGCTAGCGATTCGTACCGCCAAAGAGGGGTTTGAAACAGGGTATCAGTCGCAACAATGGTGTCCGAATCTAGCCGGTATTCAACACCAGCGTACCGGATCCAGTAGTCGAGATGGATGAGACCAAGCGGGACGCCGGTCCCAAGAAGCATGATGCCACCCGCTATTTGGGTAGCACCATCAAATACAGCAAGTGATGCGGCGAGAAAGGCGAGTGGTGTCAGCAACCATAGTCCAGGGTGTGTCCGGAAATGTGAGGCCGTAGGCAGTAGCCGTCCCGACAGCGACGGCCGCAAAACTGTGGGATTTCCTGATAGCGTTGTCTCAATTGTCTCACGCTCCGGGGGACTGTATGCGTCTCCACGACCGACAAGTGACCACAATCCCGCACCGAGACGGCCATCGTAGTAGTATTCTGCGAGATCGGTGAGGAGCCTAATTGAGACTACCACTGCGACGAGTGGTCCCGTCGCAACCCGTTCAACCGCACGAGAGGTCTCTCCACCCCCGCCGTTAGAGACAACCAGAGCTGCGGTGAGCAGCGCGATGATGCTCGCGAGGAGTACTGTTGCGCCTTCCGTGACGACACTCTGAAGAGCGGTTGCGACGTTGTGATCTTGGTAATCACCATCTCGAAAGTACGTAGTGGCTGTTCGCCATCCTGCTGCGATGAAAATTCCAAACGCACCAGCGATAAGCCACGACGAGATGTTGGCATCCGGATTCACATTTGCTACGGGGCCGACAACTAATGCCCCGACGAATAGCCACAGTCCGATGAGGATCGGTACCACGAACAAAAGTGTCGGAATCGTCAGTAGTCGGACGTTAGCACCGATCAGCGGGACTGAAATAGAGGTCTTTTTTGTGGCAATCGCCCCCAACAGGATTGGATCCCCATTCCGTTCCATTGGCCGCCCGGCAAACGTCGCTCGAACAACCGCCCAAAAACAGACAACACCGAACTCAAGCCAATATAAGGTCAGCAGTTCTAAAACCGATAGGTTGAACACAACAATCCCGACAACCGGAACCAGATTCGCCACAAGGAGGGCCGATAGTTCGGGATCCGGGAGGCGACTATCCCCCGTATTGTGAGTTGTGGCTGCTGAGCTCATCTACGGATGTGGTGACAAAGCGACCCGCTGCGCGTACCCTGGGCGTGGAACACAGACCCCTCAGGATCAATCACAGTTCTGTCTCGTGACTTTTGAACAGATGCTGTGGAGGGCATTCATGTACCTAACCGGTAGCGGATATAATAGTAGTAAGCCATTGTTGCTCGAGTCAGTGTTGATCACTGAGTACGGATTTATATCGACTGAGAGTACTCCCAATTGAAGTGAGGATGACAAAGGCCCCAACCACGACGAGCAGCCCTCCGAGGATCGGCTCAGATGAATAATAAAGCAGCCAGCCTATCGCAATGTTGGTACTGGCCAGTCCGATCGGATAGAGTGTCTGTTGTAAGTACATGGCTCTCAACGCTATTGTTACTGAGTTGCCACAGGTAGCACTGAAATATCTGTACCGAGGGGGCGACAAGCAGCGTGATTTCCGGAACTAGCTCCTAAATGACCTCTCAATCGTCGAATTGAGTGTTCTGTTCCCGACAACAGCCTGTCGAGGGCTCTTTCGCGCCAGTGCTCACAGATGCTGAGTTCGGGTTGCTCGTAGAACCCGTGCCTCACTGGGATTGAATACTGAAATACGCGCACCATCGTCTTCTGTAGTATCTGTGCGCTGGTTCTCCCTGTAACCAAGAGCTGATAATACAGACCCGACGAGAAGTACCGGTCTAAGCATACAGAGTGACGTGTTCCCTCTGCTGATATCATGGGATCCCCCTGATCACTATGTTACTCCCGTTGATTCGGGTGGTTGAGGATCTAAGCTTTGTGGACTGTCGATCTCTGGCTCTGCCACGAAGCCGTTACTCGTGCCCAAAGGGGATATTAGAATACGAATACATTTTTCAAAATAGAACGACAAAATTCTTGGCCATAATTAGTTTTACCAATGTCGCGTTAAAGACAGGTCGAAATTGGCCGGGGGGCTTCGCTGTCTCCTATATCTCACACCGAGCTTAATCCGACCGGCTAGTGACCGCCTAGCGCGACGGTCCGTGGCGCAATACCTCTACTTTCCGGGTACAAACTCTCCTTTGTGCCCGGAAAGTCCGCCTCTGTGAACGCAAGATTCTCGGCGCTGCTTTACCGGTTGCTACGCTAGGCGGGTGTGTGGACATGACGCCACAACTACGCGAAATCGTACGCACGGAACTGTTACGAAGTATCGTCTGGTTCGGAGCCGGACTCGTCGGCTGGCCGCTAGTGACGATGGAAGTCAGTTGGCTCAACCCGACACCCCTGACGGTCTTCGGACTTCCCGTGATCACCTGGGCCGTGTTGACGGCAAGTGCTATCGGAGTCCGGAGCGTGACCGAATCGGATCTTTGTGTCCAGACGACAGGCGGAATATCCGTGAGCCTCGCCCTCGGGATCATGCTCGGGGGTGTCGCCGCGGTGTATCTCGTCACAAGAGGTGGTTACTCCGCTCAGTGGATCACGCTCAGTTACGTCGCGGTCGCGGCCGTGACTTCCCTCTGGTACTGGTACGTTCACCCGACGGACAGGGGCTCGACAGCGACTACCTGACGCTTCGGGCCAGTCTCAGGGTCTCCGAAGCAGTTTCAATTGCTGAAACAGCACCGCACCGCCCTGTGGCCCCAACAGAGCAAAACATACAATTTGACTCGATAAGATGTTGTGCGTGACTGACTGATAACACATGGCCCTCCCACCTTGGATAACAGAAAAGCTGCCTCAGGACAAGCGGGTAAACACCAAACTCACCCGCCGCCACGTCGTCGAAACGATGTATCGAGCAGATCGGCCGTTCTTTTCGCTCCAGCAAATCCAACAGCAGATCAAGCCAGACGTCTCTAAGGTGACGCTCCGGAACCGGTTAACAGAACTCGAGGAAAACGGAGTCGTCACGACGGAGTCGTTCGCTGATTCACTAACCTTGTATTATCTCAACCACCCTGAGTCGGAGTGGCCGCTATCGCCGGAAGGAAAACAAGCGCTGACAGCCGACAAGACTACTTCGACGCATCCCCTCCGCGAATTCCTTAACCACCCACGCGTCCGTTCAATCTTCCGCGAAGAGCTCTTTCGGAGCATTGGCTGGGTGGCACTCGGGATAGTCGGGTGGCCAATACTGCTCAGTGAGTCTCCACAGTTACCGGTCAATATATGGACCGTGTTCGGGCTCCCAGTCTTGACCTGGGCGACACTTACTGTGGCGATGGTCAGCGTCCGGCTGCTGACAGGGAGCGACATTCAAGTTCAGTCACAGGAGGGATTACATGTCGTCTCACTATGTGGGATTCTATTAGCCGGATTCTGGGTAGCGTTCGCGATTTTTATTTTGAACTGGCCGCCACTGCCGACAGTCGGTGTGTATCTGCTTGCGACAGTTTCCTACTTGATCGTTTATAAACGGGTTGTCCTACCGGAAACTAATCTTCCGGTCACCACGTGATCTCTCGCCGACGCTGCTCGCGCTGGCGACGTACAGTAACTGACTGCCTTCAATATTGGCGACAGACCGTTTGAGACCCAATGTGAACTCTCTTATTCTCCGGTCACAGGCTCACTATCATCTCTGGTGGGCGCCACCGTGGCGCGGATTTCACGGACAAGGCTGAGGACAGATTCCCACTGCTCTCGAGACCCGGGGATTGCGTACTCTTCATTACCCATGTACTCCGCGAGCGTCGTCTGGACGTTCTTCGGGTTATCAACCCGCCGAAACTCTAGGTCGCGTCCTCCGGCGACCTCAACGGACACTCTCCCTTGACATCCTCCCCCGCCTGAAGGAGGAGGAATCCCACGGCACCGCGCCGCTGGTTTGGGATATTAGGGTTTACAGTCTACCACTTGATCCCGCGGTTGGAATCCGCTGGACAAGTCATATAGGTAGACTCCGGGCTGTGCCAACCAGCCGGTACTCCTATCCTCGTCCAAACTGGCCGAAGACTCGGAGTTACTTCCGTTCATGTTGAGACGGATGTTCTCCGCCCCATTCACGTCAGCGTTGAACGCCGCATCACACTCCTCGCAGACGTATAGACCGCGCTCAACACGCTGACTACCATCTTCTCTCCCACACATACAACACGTCCATCCGTCTTTAGTTAAGCGAGAAACCGCGTGATAGCGGCGGCTTATCGAGGCATCTTTCGGAAGGAATGAGGAAGTCCTGTCTGTGCACGACAAGGACTCCTCATCTCGGATTATGCGTCGGCTCACTACACTGTTTCCCTCTGAGTTCCTCGAAGAGCACGCCGAGGAACTCGGCGTGGTCGAACGTGACCGCAAACTCCAGATCCCTGCCTTCGTTTGGGCGTTCGTGTTCGGCTTCGCCGTAGGCGAAAGCCGAACACTCGCCGGGTTTAGACGCTGTTACAACTCTACTGCCGATGAGACGATCTCTCCGGGCGGATTCCATCAGCGGTTGACACCGACGCTTGCGGAGTACCTCCGCGACCTCGTCGAGCGCGGTCTCGACGAGGTCGCTGTTCCTAACGCTGTTGACGCTGATATCGACCGATTTAGAGATGTGATGGTCGCCGATGGAACGGTGTTGCGGTTACATGAGTTTCTTTCAGATCAGTTCGAGGCCCGCCATGAGGAGCAGGCTGGAGCGAAGCTCCACCTGCTCCACAATACCACAGAGCAGACGATCGAACGGATCGATACTGCCGACGAGAAAACACACGACAGCACCCTGTTCAAAACAGGGCCATGGCTTGAGAACCGCCTCATGCTGTTCGATCTCGCCTACTTCAAGTACCGCCGGTTTGCGCTGATCGACGAGAACGACGGCTACTTCGTGAGCCGGCTGAAACAGAATGCGAACCCGGTGATTACGGCAGAATTACGGGAATGGCGCGGCCGCGCCATTCCCTTAGAAGACAGGCAGCTCCGAGCTGTTCTCAACGATCTCGATCGGAAGTACATCGATGTAGAAGTCGAAGTAGAGTTCAAACGAGGGCCGTACAATGGGACGCAGTCGTTAGATACGAAGCGATTTCGCGTCGTCGGCGTCCGCAACGAGGACGCCGACGACTACCACCTGTACATGACGAATTTATCGAGGAAAGAGTTCTTTCCGGCGGATTTAGCGGAGATATACCGTTGTCGGTGGGAAGTTGAGCTGTTGTTCCGTGAGCTGAAGACGCAGTACGAACTGGACGAGTTCGACACGAGTGACGAACACGTGGTGAGGATCTTATTGTACGCAGCGCTGCTGTCGCTGCTTGTAAGCCGTGATCTGTTGGATCTCGTCACTGAGCAGGCGGATGATGAGCTTGTGTTTCCGACAGAGCGCTGGGCGGCGACCTTCCGGTCGCACGCCCAGCTCATTCTCCGCGAACTCGGTGAGTTCCTCGGCTACTCACCACCGCCGCTGCTCGACCGGTTGATCGAAGACGCTCAAAAGATCCACAAGCAACGACCAATCTTACAAGAGACGCTCGCTACCGCTACACAACCGAGGTGTGAGGCTTAACTAAAGACGAATGACAACACGTCTTGCTCGTGTCGCGCTCGGACACTTCTACGACCTTGATTCCTTCCACTTTCGCCTTGTATTCGAGCAGGTCCGTGAAGCGGTCGAACGCCCACCCGTACAAGTCGAGGTTCCCGTGCCGACCCCAGTTCTTTGAGCTACCATCTTCGTCCTCTCGGATACCCCCCAAGTCCCCCACGTTGATACGACCAACTTGGTTTTCAACACACCGTTGAACGATATGTTTGGCGAGACTGTGGAAGAAGTGAGTGCGCCGCTCCGACCATTTCGCGTGTAGACGGGTGGCTTCTTCGCCACCTGAGTCGTCGCACTTGGCGATCTCTTTTGGGAAGTAGTAGCCGTCCTGTTTCAGCCGGTTGCCGGGGTAGAGGTCAGCTTCCTCGGTACTGTACGCAACCGTGGCAAAGTTACAGATACCGAGGTCAATACCTGCCGTCTCGGTGCCGGGAGCGTCAGGAGTCTCAACTTCGTCTTTACAGACGAGGTGTAGTTCCCATTGCCCGTTTGAGTTGTCGTGGACGGCGCGAACCTGTTGTAGATTTTCGACGGTGACGCCGGGTGTGGTTTCGTACTCAACGAGGATGTACTCTCTCGCTCGGGGGTACTCCTTGTGATTTCGACCTTTTGAGAGGCGAACCCGATCGTTCTTTGAGTCGTGACGGATGCCTTTTTGTTTCCACGTCACCGTGCTACGCGGGTGTTCTTCGTGGACGCGACGACCCTGTTGGTCGTAGTAGTTTTCTTTGCGGTAGCCGGGTGGGTTATCTCTGTCATCATCGGAGCCGTACCACGAGTTGAAGGCTTCAGCGAGTTCCTCCAGAACGCGCTGACTGGACTGACTGTGCAGTCCTTTGTACTTGTTGTGGGTCTTCAACTCGTCTTTGAGGTCTCCGTGATCGGGGATTTCACCTGTTTCATCCCATACTTCGCGGGAATAGTAGTTAGCGACGTTCCAGAGCTTGCTGGCTGACCACCCGTGCCTGTCAAGCGACTCCACTACCTGACCGTGGTTGAGAATTTTCGCTTGGTGGGTGCGGTGGACTTCCAGCATCTGAAACGTTCTATAACAAGTTATAGTTAGGTCGTCAATAAAAGATCTGGCTGAGAACAGTAGAATATCCAAGCTTGCTATCGATAGCAGGGTGTGTCAGAGTTGTCGGATTCATCCCGCGCCTGGGCGCGGGTATTCTCCTTGTATTCTATAATATCCCTGCCCGAACTCGGTAGTTAGTGTATCGTGTGTCTCTGATGAGATAGTGACCGATGCGTCATCGACGGCCCCCTCAACGTGCTCTGGATCGAAGCCACCGAATACCTCGTTTTGCTCACGGTCGAACTGGAGTCCGAGGACCTCGGTCCAAACAGAGGAGTCCGCTTGAGTGAGTTCGACTTCCACTGCCTTCTGCTAGACCAGCCCACTCGCTGACTGTATTATCTCCGGTGTCGGCGTACTCTGCGTGTCGTTCGATGAGTCAATTGCTCCACATCCTACAAGGGAGGCGACACTTCCGGTTGTACAGAGAGAAAGGAATCGACGACGCGAGGAGGGAAGACCCATAGCGAACCGGAATATGATTATAAGTGTATGTTTTCCATCGTGAATTTGAACCGATAGACTCGCAGTTCTCACCGACCGGCTGTTTCAGGCGAGAATATATCTGAAGAATAGGATTTCAACAGAGCCTTGTGACTCAGAACCTGTTCAACACAGCACTCTGGAGAGGATTCGAATAAAGCTACAAAAGAAACCACGCCCGCTACTCGGCGAAATCAAGAATGAACAGCCACGCGGCTACGATCGCCTCTTCAGGTGGAACATCCTCCGTCTCAAGCTCGTTCATTAGGCCCGCAATACACGTGTCCCAATTGTGCTCGCCGGACACGTCTTCAAACGCGCTCTTGACCACGTGGCCGATGCGAATGAGGTCCGTCTGGAAATCCTCTCCGACGGGCGGGTGTTCATTAGCCCCTTCGACCGTGGTCGAATTCGCGTGATTATCGATGGACATCCAATTAGACCCAACGGTGACACCCACATCTGACCGTCGTAGACCGTATGTTACGTTCCATTTATGTATAGGAACCGCCCGGTCTCGCGTATGTGTCCGCTAGGACGAAAACAACTCGAGATTTTATATAAAACCGACATCTCAGAGCACCTTCGTTAACTCCCCTAGCAAAGGGCGACAATGACGAGACGTCATGGCGACCGACGGAGACCAGACGAACGCGAACGAGGCGGAACAGTCCGATAACGACCAGCTCAGTTTCCAAGAGGAAATCGAGATCAAGCGCCAGATGGACGCCATCGAGCGCGAGGCGGAATCGCTCAGTGGGTTCCAGAAATTTGTCCGTATCAAGAGCAACCGGGATCCGGACGCCACCGAGGAATTCCACGGTCAGATGGTGACGTTCATTGGCCAGCAACTCGAAGAAACAGACGAACTGGGCATCACTGAGATCAGCGCCGCGCTGTGGAACGAACTACTCCGCATCGAGCAGAAGGCTCAGAAGTCTAGTGAGGAGCAGCCGTCTGAGAAGACCCAAGTTGACTCGCAGGGGTCCTCGGAGCCGGCACCGGACGCGATTGAGTCCACGTCGGCGAGCACGGAGCCGACGCACGATCCAGCGTTCCAGTAGATCTCGACCGCTTCCGTGGCGAAACCGCCCGGAACGCGGATCGTCGAACGCCTTCGCCCCACGACGTTTCCCAAAGAGTACTGGGGACAGGGTCGGCGGCTAAATCCACTCTCCATAAACTTTACGTATTCTCCTCTCGACGTGAGGACCATGCGAAATCACATCTCAACGACACTTGGGGTGGCTGGATGAACGAACACGAGACATTCGAGATCCACCGTCGATCAACCGCACAGAACCCCGGACAGAGAGACCAGAACCTACGCGGTCAACAGACAGCTTAGTCATGGGTGAAAATGCAATTATCCCGGAGTGGTGGACCGAGTTCAGCCAGATTGTACTCAGCAGTCCCAAACTGACGCAGGTCGTCATCGAGATGGTCGAAAGCGAGGGGACTGCGTTTCTGGCTGAGCAGTTAGCTACCGACGTGACAGAACGCCGCCAAGCTATCGACAGCGAAGGCGGCCTCCCAGCTGACGAGCGGTATGAACAGTCGACACTAAGCGCGGACCTCAAAGCAGCTCTCGAGCCGCTCGGAATCGTCATTCGCCCGGCGAAAACCGAGCGAGACGATCAGTCGATTATCTACGGTGTCGGCTGGATCCTGGACTATCTCGCGAAACAGGATCTCGAAGCTGGCAGACCGGTCGAATGGTCCGGGAACGCACAGCAGGAGTCGATGATGGAGTACGTGCTTGACAACTCCCCCAGCGGGACGGTCAACTATCGCAATCCGGTCCCGCTCGAAGCGGTCATCTACACGTACACGAAGTCACACGCCACGCTGTCCGGTAAAGACGTCCACATCGAAGTCGGCGACCCCGGATCGTTCTCACAGAAGGCCACCGAATTCGCCGAAATACTCTACCGGGAGGATCACGTCGGACATCCGCTTCCGCGGTTCCCAGAACATCGCGACAAAGACCCGTTTAGCGACAATTACCACGACTACGCGATCGTCGGTGCAGTACACGACGTCGACCAGGTGAAGAACTTCGGTGACCTGAAGATCGATATCAAGTCCGAATTAAAGAACTGGGCCGCGGCCGCCATCGAACTTTACGTTCGTGATGACAGTGACGAGATCGACTCGCGGGCGGTCGAGGATGCCATCGCTGAGCGGGTGAACGAGTTTTCGAAATTTGAACGTGACACTATACATAGT
This sequence comes from Halorubrum sp. SD690R, assembly GCF_005435035.1. Taxonomy (NCBI): domain Archaea; kingdom Methanobacteriati; phylum Methanobacteriota; class Halobacteria; order Halobacteriales; family Haloferacaceae; genus Halorubrum; species Halorubrum sp. SD690R. The sequence continues at coordinate 10,277 of NZ_SGTV01000007.1, forward strand.
CGATTCGGGACACGCGTCGTTCCGAACGACGACGCGATCGTGTTCGGTCTCTACTGTCGCCACGATGTAGCGACCGGTACGCATGAAGCCATCGAAGAGGTTCCGAGTGAGTAGTATCCAAACTGAGGACCCGAGAGTTAACCGAATAACTGCGAACGAAGACATCCAGACAACCCAGATACACCACACGCAATGACGAACCACAACATGAGCGTCAATTCGGAGCAGAAATCAGTCGAACAGCAGTGGAGAACATTACTGACGGATCGCGGCATTTCGGAATGGCAAGCAGAGGAGATCATCTCCGGACTCGAGGCACATCCACAGTTGCGAAGGCGGAATCCAGGTGCCGAAGAGGCTCGGAAATATCTCGGCAAGGCGATTCGGGACCATCCGTTCGAGACGTACGATGAGATCTCGGATCCAGAGTATATCCGCCGCGCAATGCTGGAGGTACTCGACGAGGGTGTGGACGGCAATCGCCAAGGGCCCCTCCCGTTGAAAGACGACAACACCCAGTACACACCTACAGAAACCGCGAGCATCTCACCTAACGAGGATGCCTTCGGGAGTATGACGGTGAGTTCAGAGCCGGTTCCTGCATTCAAATTTGAATCAGGAGGGGCGACTGCTGACGATGTTGACCAACTCAAACAGGATCTCGAACAGCTCACCGAGGAAACGGAGCTAACCCTCGATGATATAGCCGAATTCGTGGATACAAGCTACGAAGACGGCCATGATGCCATTGTTAGTCTGTTGGTGAACTCAGAAGTACATCTGAATGCACTGGAAGTAGCTCTGGAGGATCTTGGCATTCAAACCGCGGACTCTGACAAATAACGATGGAACAAACAGGCCGAGACGAGACTGTCGATGGACTACAGGCACCGAGTAGGAGCTTCATGCACAGTACCTCAGACGGGGAAATGCTCGCTCAAACAGCTCCTTCCACCAGCACGCTGAAGATCGAGGCGGAACCCATCAGGGGAGCGGATCTTCAGCGTGACCTACCGATGCTGAAGCTGGCGACGTTCGGTTTCCCCGAGGAGCTGATGCATGGCGAACGCCAGAAGTTCGGTCTTGCCCGGAACGTCCGACTGCTCAAGGCGGTCAGTCGAGCTCGATTCTACGAGTACCTCCGTGGCGACGTCTCGGCTAAAGAGACTGCGAACGATATCTACCTGTGCCAACTTGCCTGTGATGAGACTAACGAACGACGTCGTGATTTTCTTGAGACCGTAGACCAGTTCAGGATCCAATCGGTCGTAGATCGAGACTATCTGGAGGAGCACGCCCACTCATACGCGAGCACCTACGGACACCACAGCGACGACGTGCTTCGGGAGTTAGAGACCGAACAACGGCTTCTAAAAAAGAACATCGAGAACCAGTTGCTCTACGACGAGGTCTACAGGCCGTTAGAAGAAATTGCCGCTAGCTACGCGCCGAGTGTTGCGGAAGCAGTTGCACACGCTGCATTGGATATCCAAGCAGTGGTCCATCCACTTGATCAGTATATCCAGGACGACGTCCCGACGATCTCGACCGATGAAATCACGACAGAGCTGTTCCTAGAACGGTTTGAGCAGGCCCGCAGAGAGGTTGGGCGACTGAACGCGAGTCGGCCACTCTCAGAGATCGATCGCGTTGCCCTTCGACGTCGGTTGCTTCAAAAACTCCCGCCGAAAGGGCAAGGTTCGATCCATCCCGACCCACTACGAAGCGTACCGTTACTGGACCAGCCCACTGAATTGGTCGAAGACGATGAGACGATTCAGCAGGGTAAACAGAGTATGGACGAGGCCGATACGTTCGTTGATAGAATCCTCAACGGTGCGTTCAGGGTCGTTGGAAACCTCGGTGGCGTCGTCTATCCTGTCGGACAAGACAGCTCCAATGTACTCGTCAATCCGTGGGTTGCTGACACCACGATCGGAGAAATCTCCTATCAAAAACTTTGGCAACGAGAGTTCTTCGGCGACCACATCGTCACGAGCATCTGGGACGCATTGAAACACGAAGCGGCCCCGGAAGCGGTTTCAGTGAATTGCCCGTTCTGTGTAATATCGCCCTCGCTCCGGTGCGGCGACGGACTGGTCTGTGCGAGCGAGGACCTCCTCTTGGATATCAACAACCGTATCCCCGATTTAATGCGCGAACTATGGCAGATTAGAGCTCAATACGATGGCCCCCGCGAGACCACAGATTCGCCGGTAACTGGTAACTAACACGACACCGATTATGAATCCGAACGAAACCCCAGACGACGAGGACCAATCCACGAGCCAGTCCACGGAGCCGAATGGTTCCCGCCGCGACGGTGAGACAAATCCACCAGTAAGCTCTGTTTCGGGTACACCGAACGGACAACCACAGTACGAGAGCATCGAATTCGATCGCGATGTCCTCGAAGACGAATTCGGAACCGAATCCAGTCCGCAGCGAAGTGAGTTATCTCTTGAACCGACGGTCGGGACACCCGAGGATCAAGGCATCAAGAGTATCCAACAACAGCGGGACCGTGCCCGAGAATACAGAGAGACGGCTAAGGACACCCCGGAGAAAGTACTGCGAGCATCGGAAGAGGTTCGTAACCTACTCACCCTCCCAATCTCGGAGGAGAGACTTGTCCCGGAGCTAGAACGGAGACTACACGCCACACATGCCCTTTCTCTGTGTTTGGATAAAGAACCGCTCAAGTTCGTCCCCACGGAGTTGGCTGATAACCCACTAAACGTGGACGGCAATGCGCTGGCCGACGACATTTGTACGGTTCTAACTGAAGAGCGAGACCGACGGGGGTTCGGATCGGCCGAGTACACCGTCGGGAAGCCGCAACTCAACAAACAGATCGAGGCGAACCTCGTAAAACTTCTCGCGGATCTGGGTGTTGAAATGAGCGACGTCTTGGAGGACCGCTTTGATATGATAACACGGACCCTCCGGTCGTCGGACGCGGGTCTCCAAAAGCAGGGAGTGAGGGCGATCAGTGCGCTCGTTAAGGGTGAGGTCGAACTCACACCCGAGGCCATTGACGAATGCCAACGTGTACTCGCTAGCGGAGCGGACGAAATTCAACCAGCGATCCTCAACGTTCTCGCGAGGGTTGCGGAACAAGATTCGGATCTGGTCATCGACACGTTCGATGACGTTCACGACTTGTTGGTCAACTCGCCGTCCAAACGTGTCGTTCAACAGGCGCTCAATGTGCTACGGCCCCTCTCAAATGACCATCCAGAGGTGGTACTCGACTGTCTTTCGGTTCTCAACAGAGAACTTGATACCAACAGCCAGAGACGACCACTGGCTCTATTTGTGCTTCAGAATTTAGCCTCTGAGTACCCGGAACAAGTCGCAAAAGCGATTTCCCAGTCCCGCATTCGAAGGCTCGCGTTTGAGCGAACCGATCCGCGGACGATCGGTTCGGCCTTGCTTCTGATCGACCATATCGGGGAATACGCAGAACTACAATTCACACAAGACCAGAAAGATCGGCTCATCGAATATCTGACCAGTGATGAAAAAGCCATCTTCAAAGGGGCTAAATCGGTCGTGCTGTCCGGTGTCGGGGATGATCCCTATCTACTGAACCAGCTAATCTCACTCACGGAAAGCGAGGAGACGACAAAACAAGCGAGGGCAACGGAAACCCTCGCTACGATAGCCAACGTCTACCCGAACGACCTTCGATCATCTATCGGTGACACCCGAATTACGGAGCTCATCTCTGAGGGGAACGAGGAGGTCTGTAAGCACGTGTTCGCTTTCCTCCATTTCCTCGTTGAACTCGACGAGGACAACATCCCTGCGAACATCATGGACAGTATCGAATATTACCTCGTCAAGAACGAGGAGATTCCGGGAATGTTTTTTTCGCTTCTGGTGAACATAATTGAGGCGCAACCGAACCGGGTTCTCTCCTCTGATGTCCCAGGTATGCTGCCCGACCTCTTTGAAAAAGGTGACGTGACTACTCGACGGGGGTCCCTGAGAATGGTTTATGAGCTACTAAACAGTGCGCCAGAGGACGCAGAGAATCCCTTCGAAGTTTCGAAGATACGTGACCTCTTGTCCGCTGATGAAGAAACCATCCGCGACGCCGCAGCGCAACTCTTCGGGGCGACCGTTGCAACAGACCAATCATACCGCGAAGAGGTGTTTGGGAACGTCGGTGACTATCCACAAATTGACCTGATTCTCACTCACGCCGTGCTTGTGGACGAGGATCTCATCGATTCAGTCATATCCCTCCTCTCGGAGCAAGTCGATCAGTCGCGCATCATCGGGCTCCGAGCACTGAATCGGATTTGTACACACTCAGAATCCTCTGTTTCGCTCAGTGACCTCGATTGTCTGGAAGCGATCATCGACTGCTTTGAGTCCGACCAGGGCGTTGAGGCGGTGTCCCTGCTAGCTGCCTCTGTCAACGAGGACCCTGAACAGCTCTCACAAACGGGGATCACCTCCGAATTCGTCGACCGAATCACGGCAAACCCCTCAGAGGATATGCTGGCCAACATCGCAAAGGCGATGAATGCGTTCGCGAAGATCGAGGACGCAAATCTTGTCGCGACAGAGGGGTACGAGGAACTGATCGACGTTATTACAGACGCGAACACAGACACAGAGGGCGGCACGTCAGCTCTAAACTCAGCAGCGCTAGACGATCCCAACGTTCGACGTGATCTACAGGAACGGCTGACAGGGCCCGACACAGAGCAGGCAAATCTCAGCATATCAATTCTCGGGAACCTGATCGATGAACAGCCAGAGTCGGCCCTGGAAATTGATCTTATGACGTCGCTCTCCGAGGTGATTACGGAGCGACACGGTGATATCGGAGAATATGCCGGTCGGTTGCTTCTTTACCTGGCTGACGAGGACCTTTCCGCGCTTGATGATCCGGCCGTATACGAACCCATCATTGATCACCTCACCCAGGTTCCTGCCGATACACGAGAGATGTGTCTCCGTCTGCTCCTCAGGATAGCAGAAGAGAATCCTGAAGAGTTGACCGGAAGTGGACTCGATCAGCGCCTGTTGTCCCTGCTCTCGGAGGAATCTGTGTCCGTCCCCGGCCTCCTACTCCTCCGGGAACTCATCCAGTCAGTACCAACACACTGGATGCGCGAACAGTACCTCGCGAAGATCGCACGGACGATAGACCACGACAAGGTGGATATTCGAACGATTTCAGCACGTCTCATCGCGACCTACGCGAAAGAGGTACCCGAGGAAACCTTGGAGTATGTCTCCGTCGGAGATCTCGTTAAAGTAGCACTTCACACCCGGAGTGATGAACAGAATTTGGACAATCTCTCGTATGCCATCTCCGAACTGGTGAGGAATGATCCCGCCCGTGTATACGAGGAGGAAACATTCGATGATCTCGTCACGTTCCTGTATCAGTGTCCTCCAGGTTCGGTGAAACAGGTCTCCCGAACGGTTCAGAGTCTCATTATCGAAAACGAGGACGCTGCAGCCAGTACGCTTGAGTACTACACTCAGAATTGTGCCGACGCAGCCGTCGAGGTCGAGAGCTTCTCGACTCAGACAGGGTCCCCCGAGAGTCGGCAAGACACGATCGATAAACTACTCTCTCTTCTGGAACCAGAGAACGCGAGCGTTCAGAGTGTTGTTACGTTAAGCTTGTGCCACACTCTTCGAGTCAACGATCATTCCATCGGCCTGCTCAAGCCGGCGATGACAGATACAGAGGGCCGACTCCAGTTGTCACTCGTCGATGCGGTCGGATACGTCACAGAGTCTAACCCGGAGGCCACGATCGGCTTGGAAGGAGCATTAGAAGGGATCTTTATCAGCGAGGCCAATGAGAAGGTGCGCAGCTCCTGCCTCGAGACGCTCAGGGTTCTGGCGGTCAATAATCCGAACGTCATCCACGACGCGGGTATTCACCAAACCGTTCTCGATCAGCTCTCCGGTGATGTTTCCGAGCAACTACGAAGGGTCGCGCTTCTGCTCGTTCAACAAATCGCTCTGGACTATCCGGAGAGCTTCGACGGATTCGACCTAACGACGACGTTGCTCGAGCTGGTCGACGAAATTGATGCCGAGGACAACCAGCAGACTGAAACGCTCGCATCCATCATCACGCCCGTTGCGCTCGTGGACTCTGGGGCGCTCACACCAATCATCGACGACCCTCTTGGGGAACGCTCTCCGCCTTCGCTTGGGGTGCTACTGGCCCACGTCATCAGTGTCGACGACAGTATATTAGAACAACTGTTGTCTCGATTTTCATCGGTGCCACGGCGTGGGAAAGTAGTGATCGACTTAGCGCTGGTGAAACTTGCTCGGGAATCGCCACGGACCGTTACACGGAAAGACATCGTCGAAACGCTCCGGGATCAAATTGCCGACTTGGAGGCGGACGTCGAACATGACGACCAAGAGTCAGCTCGTGACCAACAGACCGCCGTCGTGGCAATAAATGCGCTCTGTGGAATCGGACAGTACGATCCAAGCCAACTCGAAGGGCCCGTCGTACAGGAACTGATCAAGGCACTTTCTCTCATCGAGACCTCCGTTGCTGAAGTCGCTCAGACCCTTCAGGCCGTAAGTAGGCATCAACCGGGTCTCTTAGCCGACGAAACCACCGTTGATACGCTCGTCGAAAGTGCGGCTACTCTCAATGACGAGGCGGGGAGAAACCTAGTCGCGACTCTCGGCAACCTCGCCACCAGCGACCGTAACATCCGGGAGTACATCGTGACACAGGTCTTGGATGCTGATGGACCCCGAAGAGAGGTTCTCGTTGCCGCGATTGGATCCGGATCGGTCAAGCTGGAAGCGGTGATGGCGAGACTATTCGACCACCTGTCCGAAGCGGATTGTGAAGTAACGGAGAAGGTGGAGATACTTACGACCGCGTCACGGTATAGCGCGGCTGAGGACCCGGCAGACCCTGCTGAAGAATCCGTGGTCACACTTGCTACGCGAGCACTCAAGTCTGGGCGGCAAGTAGCTCGTGAGTCTGGTATCTTGCTTCTACATTCGATCGCGACCGAGGCACCGGAATTAGTGGCGACCGAGGAGACTGTACAGCCCCTCATCGACGGCCAGCCCGAAGAGGACCTCGCACTCCGTGAATCTGCTATCCAGATCCTTCTCAAAGTCGCTGAGGAGTCACCCCAGCTCGTTGCAAGTTTGGTCTCTAAGGACCAGCTCATCAGTATCCTGGATGCTGACTACGGAAACGCATCTGACGCAGTCGGCCAATTGTTGCTGCTCATTCTCCCGTACTCCCCGCAAACCCAAGAATTTGTCAAAGAGTCGATCTCGACTTGCCAGTCAGAGTTCGATGATGAGACCGATCTTGACTATGGGATGGACGACAGTTCGGATCCAGCGACTGAGGCCCAATCTACCCTAGCGACCGCAGAGAACGACAGCAATCCACAAACAGAACCCGCGCAGGATAGGTTACATGACTCTCCGAATAAGACTGATAAGTCAGATCAAAATAACGGACAAGAAGCTCTAGAGCACGACGAGACAATCGTCTCTGGCATCGTGTCTCTATTGGCCGAAGACCCGGAGATAGTCAACAGGTTCTCCTTGTTACTGCTCAGTGACGACGAACAACTTCGAGAATCGACAGCAAAAATACTGCTCAGGTCGACGACCAGCGATCCGGAGGTAGTCGGGGATGCACTTGCTCCCGAAACGGTAGAGCAACTCCTAGATGGAGAGACGTTCGCTCAGGAAACAACCCTCAAGATGTGGCGTCTGCTCTCGGTCCGCACCGATTGGGGGCTGTCCACCGTCGCCACCGCCGACCAACTCCTCAAACTACTCGACAGTAGCGACGATCAGATACAGAGAGTCGCGGGCACAATCCTCCAGACTTACGCCGAAGAATCCCAGTACGTACGGCGATCGGTTGCGTCTCTTATTGAGACTGGAACTGATAATCAAAAGAATGAATCGATCACCGTTCTCTACAGACTACGGAACTCGGATCAGATTTCACTCGATCTTGATGAGTTAGGCATCGCAGAGACACTCACGAGACTATTGGAGAACGACACGAATCGAGAATGGGATGATGCGGGAATACTTCTGGCGGAATTCGCGCAAACACACGAACCTACCCAGGAGTGGGTCACTGAGAAGCTTACCAGTGGGGAAGGACCGGTACTGGACCATGCCTGTGGGATCGCCCAAAACCTGGCTCAGGATCACCCAGAGGTGGCGTTTGATCTCGGATATCATGAGCTGTTACTCGACATTCTCGCCCAAGACGATCTCCCAGCCAACGCGAGTGAGGTGGCGCTCACTTCCCTCTCGTCATTCGTTTCCAAACGGCCAGAATCATTTGTCGACAGGGAGACGGTCGGAATATTCGAGGATCTACTTAACGATCAGTCAGAGGACATCATCACACATGCGCTTCTGTCATTAGCGAGAGTTTCAGATGGAAGCCCCTTACAGGCGTCAGAACGGATCGACCACGCGCACGTAGCGAGTTTACTCACGCGTGACGACTCGATAACACACGGCGAGCAGGTCGCCACCCCGCTACTCGCGATACTCAAGATGGAATGTGACCAGCGCGATGCATCGCCAATCGAGCCAGATCAATTTGACGCCCTCATAGAACTACTCAAGATAGATATCGAAGTCGTTCAGAAACGTACAGCGATGCTGATCAAAGAGATTGCCGTTCGAGACGAGGAATTCATCAGAGCGGTAAACGGATTCGAGTCGATCAGGGAACTGTTCGGCAGGGACTCAGTCAACGAACCCACTCTGGGAGCGATCTTTGCCAACGCCACGGAACAGAACCACTCCTACGCGGATGAGGTGATCCCGCTAGTCCTGGCCGACGATCCAGAGGTGAGACAGCACGGATTTGGAGTTCTCAAGGCGGTGACGGACGTATTCAAGCCCGATATCAGCGACGTCCAGGTGCTGAAAGAGATCCTCGCAGGCTTCGATGCCGATAGCGAGGAAGTCCACGCATATACGAATGCGATCCTTCGTCGGATTTTCGGGGACAAGCCCGAGCGGGGATTACAGGAAGAGTTGATCGCTGCCCTCATCGACCGGCTCGACGCGGACACCCCGGTTGAGCAAAAATTCGCGATCGATACGCTCCAGCTGCTGTACGTGGAAGACAACGCCCAGATCGCGGTGTCCGTCGCAGTCCGAGACTTGGTCCCCTTACTTGCCCTTGAGGATGATCGGGCCCCGATCCGAAGGAGTGCACGTACTCTCCTGAGCGAGCTGATGGCACGGCAGGAACCGGACGAAGACGAGATTGTAGCCCTGTTCGAGGAAGAATCGATTCCGACTGCCAGATTCGGGTCTGCGGTGGTAAACGCCGCAATTCAGAACCCATCTTTACTCTCGGCAGTCACGTCGATGTTTAATACGGATGCCGAAGAGGACGAAGTGAATCTCGTCCACCACGGGATCGGGATACTCCAATCGGTCGCCAAACGTGAGCCGGAGCCCGTCTTCGAACTGTTCAGTCTCGAGCAAATCATCTCTCACGTCGATCTCGACGAGAGTGAGGACAAGGTCCACACCGCGAGTCTGTTAGATTCGTTACTCCAACAGGACCCGGACCACTATCAGAAACTGACAGACCTGTATGGAGCAAACGATGATCCGCTGAATCTAGCGATAGAGAAGGCGGTCAAAAAAGCCGCTCAAAGCAGCAAACAAGTCAGAGACGCCCTCATAAGCGATCTGCACGAGGGTTCGAGTGCGGATCAGCTCCTGCTTTCGCTCGAAGTGCTCCCAGAGGTTACGATACTGAATTCAAATCCGAAACTACCTGACATCGACGATGTGGGAGGGCAGAACGCTCCGATCCCGCTGGATCGAAACCACCTCGATGCGGTTATCGCCCTTATGACACACGACGAAGTGGGGGTTCGAGAACTGGCAGAGAGATATCTCACGGTCTTACTGAGCACCCACCGGAACGAAATCGACCTCGAGTTTGCATTACCGGTCGCAAGAGAAATATTTGTCTCAGATACGAACGAGCAGCACGACGCTGCGTTCTTTATTGCTCGGAACTATGCCTCTAACAACCCGTCGAAGACATTCGATAACGAGTTGGTAGAGTTCCTGCTCGGCAACTACGATCAGCTCTCGGAGGAAGCAACGTGGGAGGCCACGAGCTGTATTAAAATACTCACTCGTGAAGCGCCGGCAGAAGCCTTCACTCGAGACCTTGTCAAAAGATCACTACAGCTTCTCGATGACGGTGGAAAACACGCCATTAATGCGTGGTCGATGATTAACAAGCAATCAATACAAGAGGACTTCTCGATTTATGCTGATCCAGAGCTGATTAGCGACATTTTCGAGGCGTTCGAATCTGAAAACGAAGCCGCAGCGGCAGTGGCGTATCAGATACTGATACAGATCTCGTCGGAAGAACCCGAGATTCTGACCGATACCCACCTCATAACCCGTCTCGCGGGGCTCGTTGATGATGAGCGGCGGGTGGTTCGGTGGCGATCTGCAGACATCCTCGGAAGGGTCGCGAGCGATCTCCCAGAAATGGTACTTGAGTCGCTGGGTGAGCAGATTACTCTCACGCTGGACGAAGTCGTCACCGAGTACCACCAGACCGACCCGAGCGATCGGGCGCTGGATAGCTACGATATAGACATAACAGCAACGGAGTACCCCGGGCTAGCGGGAATCGTCGGGCTACTTCCGCACTGCGCTGATAGTGTTGCCCAGTCGCTGTCGCTTCCGGTCTACATGACGCTGGTCCCGCACGAGTCAGATCTCGTTCAGTACCGAGCCGCGAAAGTGTTGAACGGAATCGCAGTCAATGATGGGGAAGAGCTTGCGCCGTATCGGAAGGATCTCAGACAAGCCCTTCGCGGCGGGATCTCTGACACGCAGGTACAGCGTCTCCTGTTCGAAGCGCTTCGAGAGACCGGTTCCGGAGTCAGTATCGGAAACGTAGCCGACCCGTCGCACCCGATTAACGAATTCTAGGGACGGATAACTTCTGTACGCTCATGTTTCATCGTCTACTTCTTGACATCCTCCCCGCGCTAAAGCGCGAGGATTCCCCGAAGGGGATATTCAGGTTGCGCGTTTCCTCGGGCCTCAAGTACGCTTTCGCGTGGGCCGTCAACGGTCGCCACCGAGTTGTGACCAACGGTGTGCTTTTCAGCGCGTGTAGCCCTGTCAATGGGGCCTTCCTCCCCGCATACAGCGAGCGTCGAAGACGGCTGGCTATTCAACCAGCGAGGTAGTACGGTTCGCGTCAGCCGAACTGCTACGCCGTACATGGTTCACCCTCCCGTTGTGCGATGTTCTCTGAAGCGTTCAGGTCGGCGTGGCGTCCTCGACCGCACTCCGAACATGAAAAGTGGTCGCCATCACGAGTTCCCATCGAACCACACGCCGAACACCGCTGGCTGGTATGGTACGCATCGACCTTCTCGACGCGTATCTCAGCCCGCTCGGCTTTGTATGTGATGAACTGTTGGAGTTGGTGGAAGTGCTACGAGTGAACGCCCGACCACGAACTGTCCCCACGGATACCTTCGAGGTCTTCTATCCGGATGACGGGGTTCTCGAACTGGTCCGCGAACGTGATGAGACGACGGGAGAGTTTGTGATTCAGGTCTTTGATTCGACGCTGTTCTTTGTCACCTACACGGTTACGTGCGCGAAGCGCACCCGCTTCCGAGAGCGAATCGCGTAGGGAACGATATTTGCGTCGAACGTACTTCGCCTCAGCACCAGACACCAGCATTGATTCGTCCTCGCCGTAGGCTGTCACAGCGAAGATGTGCTGTTCGCCAATATCGACACCGATAGGCGTCTCACCCGACGTGTCGGTGTCGTATTCCACGTTGAACGTACAGTACCAGTCGTCGCCGCGACGGTAGATCTGTAGACGGGTCTTGTCAGCGTCACCCTCCACCAGCCGCTCTACGGGGTCGGCAATGTCGTCGTACACCTCTATCGGTGTGTACCACCATCGGGAGACGCACGGGAAGCCAACGACGACTGTGCCGTTCTCGGTCGTGTCGAGTTCCCAGTTCTGGTTGTTGATGGCGAACGGTTGACTCTCTCGGTAGCGAACTTCCCCGTCCTTCTTGTGGTCGGATTTCGCCTCACGGATGGCTTGGTTCTGAATGGCCGAGTAGAGGTCGTTGTCGATGGTGGCCGTGGTCACGGACTTCCCGAAGTCGCCGTTCTCCCATCCGTCGATACAGAACTGCTTGGTGTCACGGTAGAGTCGAGTGGCGCGTTGCCACTCTTTCCGCCGTGAGAGGGATGGATTGTGGAACTTCGCGGTGACAGTCATCGTGACCATTACGGCTGTAATTAAGTATGCTATACTAACTATCTGTTGGAATATCAGGCCGTGCTATTGTCGGTGGTTTGTATCATCGTTTGTCGGATTCATCCCCGCCCTTCAGGCCGGGGCTTTCTCCTCGCACTTCCGTAATCAACGCCGCCAACACCGTACAAGCACACACTGGGGCAGTCACGGCGAACACCGGCCCGCCTCCGGAGACGGGGCCCGTACCGACTGCCGTGGCTCCGAGTACCACCGTGAAATGTAGCAGTGCTACTCTGTACCACAACCACGTGTCAGACACGCCGTCGCGACGGCCGAACAGATACGTTCCGGTGACGGTGAGCGTGGCGGTGAGAAGGCATAGCGCGTAGATACTACGGGGGAGGACACCTTTCTCAACCGTCGTTCTCCACCAAACAGCATCCCCCCACAGCACGAGAGCCCAGGCACAGACTAACACGGCCGTCGCCACCCAGACGTACGGCTTCCACCCACCGAAGGGAATCACGGTATTGAATCCCTCTGTCGATCGAACGACGTTAGCGAGGAACTGGAGGTACCGGAGCCCCAGCAGACCGGCGATCCACGGGAGAAGGCGGAAACGTTCTTGACCGACGACGGTCCCGACGCGCCACGTTGCCGCCACGGTCGACGTAAGCGAGACTCCGTCAAGAGCGATACTCATAATTCCCCCAAGCATGGCGACCACCAGACCCGCCAGGGCAAAATCTGACACCCTGGTGAGACACGCCAGTACCGGCCGTCCGATGACGTCGCTAGCCGACCCGCTGATAATTGCGTCCCACGTGGAGTGAGAACACACTCTGTCAGACTCCTGGACTCGATGGAGCTCGGTGTGACAGACCTCACACAGCGTTATCAGATTTCGAGGGTGATCCGACCCGTCCATTCGCTTCGGCACAATATGGTGGCACTCGAGATTCGCGGCCCCGAACCGACCACCCTTTGCGCCACAGTGACGGCACTGATATTCGTCGGACAGAAACACCAGGCGCCGTCGCGACTCCCAATCACCGGGGTAAGACATGTTGTACACTCAGGTTAGTTAGCGCACGAAAACGGACGAGCGAGAGCATCAGAGGTTTGGTCCTGAGGAGTCTCGCTCGCTCTCGGACCCACCAAGCCCGATCCGGTTCAGGATCGACCCGATGCCTCCCTCGCCGCCGGGTTTTGTCCCGTCCGACGTATCCGAACGGTCGTCATCCTCCTCGTCGAGATGGAGCTGAGTCGCCAACGTTTCGAGCAGCTGATCGACCCGGCGTTCGACCGTCCGGTTGCCGGCGCGACTGACGAGACTCGCCTCCTCTTCGACCGCCTCGTACACCCGTGCACGCCGCGTGCGAGCTCGCCGATAGAAGACCGTCGCCACGACCAGCGCGCTCCCGGCGGTGACGATTGTGGTCGCCGTAATCATCACGAACGAAGCCCGGTCCTCGGGCGGGTCTATCCACGGGTTCGTCGAGAGATCTGCACGCTCGCTCACGGTGTCTTGGACCTGCTGCCCGTAGCGAGTAAACCGGACCGTCGCCGTCGCCGGGACGACCTCTTCGTACGCCAAGGTCCGCGGGACGACGTCGAATGCGATCCGGACCTCTTCGCCCGGCTCCAGTTCGGGGATGGTGAAGCTGTTCGCCCCCGCCGGAGTGACTTCGATCCCCTGATTACTCGGCTGAACCCGCGTCGCATAGCTGTCGGCTTGGATATGGGTACGTTCGCCGCTCGCGAGCCCGATGTTGATGTCCCGGAGCGTCGTATCCTGCGCCTGAACGGTAACGATGACGTCGATCTCCTGTGAGGGGGTAGCTCCGTCGTAAGACGTCTTCACGGAGACGGCATCTTGGACCGGCGACGCCGCCGCGCTTCCAGCGAGCGACGTGCTAACGACCAACAGTACGAGGACGCCGGCGAGGACCGGATTCCGACGCCCGCGGTTCATAGCGTCACCCCCTCGTCCGAGTCGTCGGCTTCGATACCGTCGTCGTCGCGGCGATCCGCGGGTGCCGACAGCATCGGCACGAGCTCAGGGTAGGCGAGGTTCTGAACTAGGTCCACCTCCTCACCGAGCAGCCGCTGGATGTCACCGGCCTCCCACCGCTCGCGGAGCACGCGGTACTCGGAGGTGTTCGCCAACCGGACGTTACCGTGGAGCATGACGTAGTCGATCCGGAAGGGATCGGCGATCGTTCCGGTATCCAGCTGGGTAGTGACATCGTTGTTGGCCATAATAGATCCCATGCTCGGCTGGGTCGTCCCGGTCATGGTGAGCACGGGCTCGTTACCCGGATTCGCCATCGGGATCAGGAGACGGTTGGGGTGGTTGTCGGCCATCTCGTGGAAGTTGTCCTCGAGCGGCTCCCGGATGAGCCCCATCGCCCGATCGATCTCCCGCAGGATGCCGTCGCGGGTCAGTAACCCCGACTCGACCAGGTCGAACAGCGTGGAAGCGTTCACCAGCGTCTCGCGGCTCAGGCTGTCCGTCGACTCGATGTCCAGCGGGATCTCCGTGATGCGGCCACTGGTCGTGTCAGTAACCCGATTTCGGAAGGTCTCTCGGGTCTGCTGGAGGCTCTCGAGGCGATTCCGCTTTGAGGTGAGCAATTGCGTGCCGCGCTCGCTCCCCTTCTCGACGAGATCGATTGTGGTCTGTAGCTCCGAACCTAGCGGGGGCAGCTCCCCGCTGGCGATACGTTCCCGGAGCTCCCCGAGGTGCTCGTACTCGTCGAAGAGCTGCTTCAGCTCCTGACGCGTCTCGCGGACGGACTCAAGCTGTCGCCGTAGGCGACTCCGCTCCCGGAAGGAGAACATCGACGTATTCGACAGCTGGTTCTCGAGGTCCTGCTCGTGGGTGGCTAGGAACGGGTCGATAGCCTGCTCGTACTGCGTGGCCACCTCGGCGTCACTGAGCCCGGCGAACTCCTCTTCGAGCTCCTGGGCGTTCTTCTCCCAGAGATCCTCGACCCGATCCGAGAACGGATGCGCTTCGATCTCAGCCAGGAGCCGGGCCCGCACCATCTTCAGGAAGAGGTACCGACCGACCGTCCGGTGGGGGACGAACTGGTCGGCGGCGAAGTTCCCCAGCTCACTCTCGTGGATCTCATCTGGGAACGGGCTGTCTCCGACAGCGCGGGTCGGCACCTCGGCGAACACCCGCTCGATCTGGGTCTCGATCTCCTCGAACGACGACTCGGTAAGGTCGATCGCGGAGACGCTTTCCACCAGCTGTGACGCACGCCCCGCGAGGGGCGCGCTCAGCGCTCCGACGATATCGGGGACACTGCCCGCGTCCACGTCGGTAGACCGGAGGGACGACAGCTGATCGGCGAGCGACTCAAGATCGTCGACGCACGCTTCGAGCTCGCTGATCTCCGATTCGACAGCGCCGATCTGCTGTTCGGTGTTCAGCAACTCGAGCGCCGGTTCGACGCTCGCCCGGACGCTGGCCGCATCGATTGTGTAGAGGCGGTCGTCGAGAACCGTACTGTAGAGATTCCCGAGGTCGTTGTCGCCACTCGTCGTCGACAATGCGAGCACGGCGGCGGCCAGCTTGTAGTTCACCCCAGCGAGGTAGCTCGTCCGCTCATCGCCGTCCCAGGACCCGTCTTCGGCCCGATCCTCGTCGATCGGCATGAGAAGCATGGCATCGAGCGGCGGCTCTGTAATCTCGAACGACGGGTCGAGCAGACCGTCGGCACTCTCGACGTCCGGAGCGGCCGGCATCTCGAGACGGGTAGGCCCGTTGACCTGGGGGCGGCCGTGCGCGTCCGGGAGGTTGAGCAACGTCGACAGCGCGTGCAGCGAGTTGTTCGTATTGACGAAGTACTCGCTGATCCCGCTGGGAGCGACGCGCTGGTTGGCCGCGCGCAGTTCCGAGACGGTGCCGAGCCCGTTCAGATAAACGTCGATGTTGTAGCGGGCGCCGATATCGGTCGCGATCTGCCCGGCCATCGCGCTCACGAGCGGGAACATGCCGGGCGCAGTCCCACCCGACAGCGACGCGAGGACCCACACGGACAGCTCCGAATCGGTGGGCCCGACTGCCGTGCCGATCTCCTCGGACAACATCTCGTGAACGCGCCGGCTATGATGTTCGAGCAGGAACCGGCCGACGTTCGGGACCCGGGAGGTCCCCTCGCTCGGTAGGGTGTGATTCTCGTCGAGGTACGGAACGGCGGGATCCGTCTTGGCACGCTCGAACCGCCGCTTCACACGGGAGTCGGTGTCGAGCGGGATGTTCCGGAACTCGTCCGGGACGTCCCCGCCATCGATATCGGTTGACTCGATGGACACGAACCGGAACTCCGGGTCGACATCGTACTGGTTGGCGAGCTCGTACAGCCACTTCGCGGTCCGCCTCGAGCCAGTGCCGAGGGAAACTACGAACACCGTTCGTGAGCTGGGATCGTCGGTCATGGTTGGTAGGTCGCGCCCCGTCGAGTACGCATCGACCGGTGCGCTCACCACACGCTTAGGCACAAGGGAGATTGAGGCCTATCGTGTGACCTATCTGGTAGCTATCGGGTCACCGGAGACGAAACGAGTCTCCCGGGGCGGACAGAGTGGAGTCGGTGTCAGGCGGTGGGGCCGCGCCCACATCGTTTTGCGAGGCGGGTATGAGAACGCGCCCGAAGAACAGCCACCACAGCCGTCCGGTCGCCCCGCTCGACGTGTCTGCTATCTTTCGGCGTCACACACTGACATTGCGTCTTGCCCGAAGTAGAGTCATGCCGGTGTCGTGGGACAACTGAGCCGATGCCAGCACGCGAGCGAGTGGCCGACCGGCTTGCACGCCACCACGATCACGATCGAAAAATAGCCAGCGACGAGTTCACCACAGGGAAACAGCCGGCGACGTGTGAATTTATGCTGACGCTCGCCACGGAGACGGCGGGCGGGTTTCTCGTCAGAGCGACTGGCACCAGCTTGGGAGCCATCGAATCGGAGGGCTGTCGAACCGTCGTCGAGCAGATCGCACGCGAGCAGGGCTGGGCGGTCGACGGGAGCCAGGTCGAACGGTTACGGGCACGCGAAAACGAGTATACGCGATTGTTCCTGTTTCAGGAGCGGATGACGGAGCAGGACCGCGATCAAAGAGTTTCGAAGCCGTCCGAGGCCACCACCCAGTAGTCTCGCCGAAGCAGATCGACCCGGTTCCGGTCTACCAACTGCGCCGTCAACGATTCTGTGAAAACAGGGCCAGAGACGTCACACTAGGATCGGTTCTAGCTCCCACTGGAAGGTAATGCAGCCGCCACACAGATCGAAGTCGATGGTCTGGAAGGTCGCGTGCTCTTTGATAGCGCGACGGCGCACGTCACGTTCGGTCTCCTCTTCGTTCGGGCTGTAGAGCCCGATCCGGAAATGGTTTTTTCTGTGACCAGCCTGGTCGACGAATTCCGTGAAGATGTCCTGAAGCGCATTTTTAAGCTGACTATCAGTGACGCTGGTCGGCGTCATGAGCTCGTCCGCCACGATCTCCCCCGTGATTTGAAATCCGGTCGCGTGGCGAGCGCCGAAGTCATGCGGCCGAAACGTGGAGAACCGCACAGACGGGTCCTCACACTCCAGCTGCTGGCTCAGTCGGACGTACGTGTACGCCTCCGCAGAGAACGGGTCGATGGGCAGCTGGTCCGTTCCACCGCGATCGGCCGCGGTCTGAACGTCGCGATTGGCAGATACGTACTCGATAGCTGCCCGAACCCGATCATCCGTCGGGACGTGATACGGGTTGACGGCGAAATCACACACCGGCTCGAACGGGCAGAGGTACTCGAACCCCGGCCGGGCCACCCGCGGGACAGCCACCAACGCAAGGATCTCCTTGAGGGGCTCGAGGTCGCCGTTGTCACTCAAATCGGGTTTCCCGCTCGCTCCATCGAAGTGTGGGAAGGCGGCCGCTTCGGATGCGATGTCCACCTGCGCGAGTGGCTCCTCGGACCCTGCCAGCTGACGCACGGCGAGCAAGACGTCACGCTTTCTGGACATCCCGAGGATCCGCCATACCTGATTCCGAAACGCAGGTGACGTGGTCCCTGAGAGGTTCCAAGCCACTGACGGAGGCGAACCGGCAGACTCGTCCCCGTCATCAGTGGACCCGGCGCCGCCAGAGCGTTCACGGTTTGGTTGGTGGTGGTCTGCCATCTTGTATCGACGTACGAGAGACATCCCGAATGACATGTCGTCGCGCCAAAACTAACGTAAACTATTTACCAAGACGTGGCCGGCGGGTGTAGTCAGGCAAAATCGCAGATTCGGTTATCACCGTGATACCGACTAGAGTCTGGATGCCTCCCCGAGCCCGACTCGGTTCACTTACCGTAACGAACTAGACCCCACTCGCATCCGGACACGCTTTCCACTATCAATCGGACTGCGGGGTACACTCCGACTCTCATCGGTGTCGAACGATGGGCGGTTTCGAAACCGGTCTCGGGACCGGGACTCGTTCGATAGTCGGATATCGCTTCGTCGTCGGATCCACCCCTCAGTAAGGAGGCCCACCGAACGATACAGCGGTCGAGCAGCCTCCGCGATGGAACTCGCGGTCAGGTCCACGGTGCCAGGGCCCGGAGAAGGAACTGGCATGGACGTCGGCACACCGACGACCTCACCTCGACACGACAGCGTCGCCAGGCGAGGCACAGGTCTGTCAGATACCGCCGACCGGACGGATATCCGGTCACCACCGACCACAACGAGGCAACCATGGGAATGACCGTCAACGTCGAGAATCAGGAGATCCCCGTCGAAGAGGACACGACCGCAGCAGACGTCAAAGCGGAAGCGAATCTCAACGATGACGCGGTGCTCACGTACCGCGGTGAGGACGGATTCGACTCGCTCAACGACGACGACGTCGTCGTCGAGCACGTCGACGAGGGAACGCGACTAGAGCCGCAACCGCTCGCCGACAACAACGTCTTTGGAGGAGCATGAACATCCACCGCGCACTCGCGGAGGTACAAGACCTCAAAGAGCACCTCGGAGAGGAGTTCCGCGGCCGGGTCGCGTATAACTTCACCGACACTCCAGAGGTTCGATTCGAGGGGTTTCAGTTTCCGCCCGGCTGGAAAAACACGCGCGGGAGTCGACACGGCCGAGTCCTGTTCGAGCTCCCAGAGTCGTATCCCGATCACCCACCGCACGTCTACGTCGACGGAGAAATGCGGTTCGAGGGCGGCCGCCCGGCGGCGATGGCACCGGCCCGCCAGGATGGGGACTCCAAGTGGGTCCCTCTCAGCGTGTTTCCCTCGGAGCGGAACTGGGACCCGGAGGCCAACTCCCTGACGACGGCAGTCACCCAGCTGATGGAGGTTCTCCAAGCTCCCGACAGGGAGATCCCCATCGAATCGGACGCTGAGCGGACCAATGACACCGACGAGCACGCCGAGCCGTCGGAGGCCAACGACGACCGCACGGACGAATCGAGCGAGGGTTCCGAGCAATGACCGGTCCCGACCGGACGAGCCAACAGCGCGTTCGGCCCGAGCGGGCGACGGAATCGGAGAGCGAAGCCGAAAGCCAGTCGGCAGCCCCGGCGTCGGAAGCTGACACCGACAGCGAGGAACCCATCGAGCGCCCCGACGGGAGTGCCGAAACGGGCGATGAACCGGCGCTAGATGCCTTCGTCGTCGTGGTCGACGGCGAATCGGTCACGATCGACGCCGAGACCACAGCCGCAGAGCTCGGCCAATCGGTCGATGCTGATCCGGACACTGTGTTCACCTATCGAACGTCCGACGGCGTCAAGGCGCTGTCCGGTGACCAGACCGTCGCGAACGCGATCGACGACGGAGCCGAGCTGCGGACCCAGCCGCTCGGCGACGGGGAGGTGTTCGGGTAGCCATGGATCCCAAACGCGTGATTCCGGAGGTCCAGAACCTACACGCGCTCATCAAGGAGCGACAGAACCCCATCATGTCATACGACCTCCTCGACGACAAGACCGTCACGATCGAGCTGCTGAAGTTCCCCGACGGCTGGGAGAACGACGAGGGGACGCACTTCGGCACCGTCATCTTCGACCTCTCCCGGTCGTATCCGAAGAAGCAGCCGAAGGTGTACGTGAGCGCTGACCTGCGCTACGAGGGGGACAGCCCACACGTCCTGTACAACCAGTCGGCCGCGCCGGATGGGTTCACCAAGTACTGCATTCACCGACTTTCCGATTGGGACCCGGACCAGCACAGCCTGACCACAATGTTCAATCTCCTCGAGGTGTCCCTCGAGCATCCGCGTTCGAAGAACCCACTCCAGGAGGCCTAACCATGTCACGAATACAAATCAGCGACGTCTCAGACGAGCTCGAGTTAGTGATCACCGCCCAGCAGCTCCGGGAGATCCGCGAGTGGACGCTTCAGGAGGACGGCATCGAGCGGTTCACCTACCTCTACTGTGAGGAAGTCGATGGACGGCTGTTGACCCGGACCGTCGACCCGGTCCCTGCTGATCAGTGCGAGGTACAGGAAGCCCACGCGGTGCGGCCGTCGCTCGAGGTCGAGCGCGAGCGGTTGGGCGAGGCCATGGAAGACGGCCTGGTCCCGATCATGGTCCACAGTCACCCGTTCAGCGACGTGCCCAGCTTCAGCGGGTTGGACGACGAGATCATGGAGGCCTACCGGGAGTGGATCGGAAACCTCTACCCGGAGATCCCACTCGGCTTTGCGGTCGTCGGCCACGAGGGTATCGATACGGCAGTGTACGTCGACCCCGACGACGATCGCCGCGTCCGGCTCGGGGTCGACGTGGTCGGCGAGTGGAAACTCGAGCAGTCGTTGGAAATGCCGGACCGGGAGACGGCCACCGCGATCGACCGGGACCGCTACGACCGGTCGATCAGAGCGCTCACGGCGGACGGACAGCAGTCGATCGCCGAGACGCGGGTCGCCGTCGTCGGTCTGGGTGGGCTCGGGTCGATGACGGCCGTCCAGTTGGCCCGGTTCGGCGTCGAAGACTTCCTGTTCGTCGATCCGGACGTCGTCGAACGGTCCAACCTCCCGCGGATATACGGCGCGACGGAAGCCGATATCGACCGGCACAAGGTCGACGTCGTCGGCGAGCACGTCGTGCGAGCGAACCCCGACGCGACGGTCGAGGCGTATCGCGGCCGCGTCCAGGACGTCCCCGAGGAGACGCTCGCCACGTGTGACGTTATCATCGGAGCCGTCGACCGGCTCACGGCGCGGCAGTACTGTAACGAGTTCGCCGTGCGGTACCTTCGGTACTACATCGACGGCGGCGTGGCAATCGAAACCGCCGACAACGGGTCAGTCACCGACGAGCGCGGGCTGATCCAGCTAGTTGCCCCCGGCGTGAGCGGCTGTCTAGACTGTCTCGGGCGCAATGATCCGCAACAGCTCCAAGTGGAACAGTCGAGCGAAGCGGAGATCGAGGCGGACTTGGAGCGAGGCTATATCGACGAGGACGTCGTCGCGCCCGAACCGGCGGTCACGCCGCTGAACGGGATGGCGGCCTCGAGCATTACTCGGCTCTTCACGAAGGTAGTGACGGGGTACGCGGCCCCGCCGGACTACCTGCGACTCGACGGCCTGAACGACGAGCTCGTCGCCGTCAGCACGCACACCTCGGACGACTGCCTGACCTGTAACGCCGACGCACTGCTCGCCCGCGGGCCGTTCGAGTTCGACGACGACCTGCTGGTCTCCGAACCGAGCGACAGTCTGGACACAGAGGCCATCAGCGACCACGTCGCCGACGACAACGAGATCAGTTCTCACCTGATCGCGTCGGAGCATCGTCACTCGCCGTCCGAGCCGACCGGCGCGCAGCCGGCGTATCCGCAGCTCGATGTCGAGGCCGCTCCGGGCGCAGTCAGCTGGGGCGATGGCAACGGTACAGTCGCCGACGCGACTCCGGGCGAGGAGCTGACGGGAAACGCCTCGGACGGCCAGCCTGACGTGGACGGCCCGTCGTCGGCAGTCGCGAACCGAGCGGCTACCGAGCGGCCAGCGCCGGCCGAGGCTCCTGACGCAGGGGCTGGAACTTCGTCACTGAAAGAGGATTCGGTAGCGCAGCCTCTCGACGCCGATCGTGCGGCTGATCAGGCCCAGACCTCCGGACAGGAGGAGTCGGGACAGAGCGAGCGGTCCGTGCCCGGGTTCGGACGGAGGCTGCTACGCTCAAAGCGCGGGATACTCGGACTCGCACTGGTGTTCCTCTGCCTTCTTGGGGTGAAGTGGGTGCGCGAGCGCTCGTAGCACCCGCGTTTTTGTCGTACTGCCGTGTTGTGTGGTCAGCGACTGAGTAACCAGTAGCAGCCGAACCCCTCGGACGGGTCTTCTGCTGTGTCGTTCGAGACGTTCACGATGCGGGTCGATTTCTCCCTCGGCTGATTGCCCTCTCACTGGTTGGCGACTAGATCTGTGAGGGCATAGAAAGCCGTCGATGAACGGCCGATCGCAGTGTACGATCCCGCTCTCGAGGCCTCGATGTAGCTCAGCGACGAAGTAGTATGCCGTCGAAAGCCTCCCGCCCGGTTCCGGTCAGTCCAGGGGCTCTGCCAGAACTGTGGGGAGATCCCTGACCTACTTTACGTGGACGGAACCGTTCCTATGCGAAGCAAAAATGAGTTTGTCACGATCATTCGTCCAGACAGCGCTCGCGGTTAATCTACTGCGATACCTCGACAGGAGGCCCGAGCAGAGGACCCTTACTCGGTGAAGCTCAGGATGAAGAACCACGCGCCAACGATCGCCTCCTCGGGGGGGATCCCGTTCTCCTCGAAGTGGTCGGTGATGGCGCGGGCCGCACGGGTCTGGTCCGCATCGTCGTCGAGGTTCTGTAGGGCGGTGCCAACGGTCTGGCCGACCCGCTGGAGATCGGCCTGGAAGTCGTTCCCGACGGGGGGCGTCCCGTCAGCTGAGTTGTCAACGGACATTGCAACTGGTCGTATGGGTGCCCGGATGGTCACGTTCACGTAGCGAGCGCTGAATCTCCGATTTATATAGCCATTCCAAGCGACGTCGTGAACGAAACAGATACCAACAAAATGAAAAACAGAACGGGTGGATCCGGGCCGGCGAAATAAACCAGAGCAGTCAAAACGACCGCTACCGGGTCATCTCTTCGTGCTTGAGCAGGGCGGCCAGCATAGCGAGCGACGCGTTGTGTACATCGTTACTCGACTCGACGTACTCGTCGAACCGCTCGGCGATGTCCTCGAACAGCATCTCCACCTCGTCCTGGTTCTCATCGAACCGCTGCGAGAGGAACAGCCCGTACCGGAGAAGCCGCGACTCGAACGCGTCGTCGGACATGTTGACTGTCACCACGTCATCGTCCGCGCTCGGGGAGTCGTCCTGTAGCTCGAGAATCGTCTGCTCGGCGTCCTTCAACTCCTCGGTGAGGAACTGAATCCGGTTGTGGAGCATGTCGATGTGCTCGACGACGGCTTCGTCCGCGTCTTCGGTCAGCGTCGGCGGCGTCTGAGAGCTCATTACAACCCTGACTTCGCTCCCCGGGGCCAGGGTACTGACGTAGGGAGTAGAACACATTCTTTTTATAACCGATTACACGTCATCGCCTGTCTGAAACACCCGGTTACTGAAAAATGCGAATCTAATGCCATCGATGTCTAGTAAACTGCCCCGCCCTACTCCCTCGGCGCATACGCGCCTCGGTCCTTGAGGGTGGAGGCTCCACCTCGAAAACGCTGAATACCGCCTCCAACCGGCGGCTACCTCAACGGTGTACCCTTTCGAATGTTAATCCCAGAGCAGTGTTTCAAGCCTCAAAGCGCGAATTCACCGGATCTCAGGTGAGTAGGGGCACAACAAAGACCACGGCATTAAAAATACCATGAACGAGGGCGGGCGCGACGAAAGTACCCGTCCGTTCGAACACCCACCCGAATATCCCTCCCATCAAAGAGTAATAAAGCGTCATGTGAGCAACTGCGGCCATCGGCGGCGACAGGAGAAGGACCGGGTAGACGTGAAACAGCGCAAACACGAGGGCGGCCGCACCGATCGCGGTTCTAGCCGAGAACGACGCACGGAGCCGCTGCTGGATGACACCCCTGAAAAAGAACTCCTCGACAGGACCGATCAACGCAAGTGACAGGAGTGCCGCGATGACGAGGCCGACACCCGCCGGTGCCGCGAGGTTTGTGTACTCCATAAATCCAGGAGAGAGTTCGACGCTCGGAAGAACCGTATCAGTGCTTACAAGCGAGAGGAACGCGGTTGCGAAACCCATCCCCAGTCCACCGACGAGAGCAGGGACGGTGTCTCGGTCTGGAACGTGAATCGGAACCTGAAACGACGAGCGAAATGAAACGTACCCGATGCCAACGAGCAAGAATGAGAGTTCAGTCGCGATGCTTCCAGCGAGAAATATGAGCGTCGCTCCGGCATCGGAACCGACGGCTGAGACAGCAGCAAGTGAGGCAGCCAAATTCAACACAATAGTTATCGGTATCGTGAGAGCGAGAAACGCCACCGCACTGGCGACACCGGTCTCATCATCAAGGTGATTCGGAACGGTCGCTTCTAGCGTGGAGGGCAAATCGACCATAGATACGGAACGGGTGGCTGAGTGGTAAGTGTTATCTGGACGACTATTAAGTTGGTTCAGTAACAAATCAAATACCCGAACGGAAACAACAACACTGTGATACACCAATGACGGGTGAGCGTGAGGCGAGTGAGTCGGCGTACGCGGCGTTGACCGATGAGACTCGGGTCCGGATCCTGCTAACTCTCGCAGATCGCTACGACGAGGCGTGGTCGTCAGGGTGGCCAACGTTCTCCGAGTTGCGAGAGCAAGTGGGCGTCGAGGACACAAGCCGGTTCAGTTACCACCTGTCTGAGCTTCAAGACGGCTTCATTCAGAAGGTGGACGGGCGGTACCGTCCCCGGATAGCCGCCTTGGAAATCGTCGCCGCAATTCGGGCGGGGAGCTATACGACGCAAAATGGCGATAAACAGTACGAAATCCAAGAGCAGGAGACGGAGTACGAGTGTCCCCACTGCGACCGGAATCTCGTCGCCGCGTATCAAGAACACCACCTGTATATCGGCTGTCCGGACCACGGCGCCGCTGTGGCGTACCCGACGCCGCCGCGAGCTACTGAAAACCGGCCACTAGACGCAGTTATCGACGCCACGCTCCGAAACCACGCGTGTGATGTCCGGCTCTTGCGTAACGGGGTTTGCCCACACTGTTGGGGAGCAGCGGGGTTGTCGCTCTCCCGTGACTCCGCTCCAGAGACATATCTCCACCAAGACGTACCGTATGCCACCGCGGCATGTGACACCTGCTGGCTGTCGTATCCGATCCCGATCGCACAGACGATTCTCGGCCATCACGCCGTTGAGGCACTGTACGCGACACACGGCCTGCGTCCGCGTGATGCCCAGATTGGGCCGCACAGTCTTACGGAGGTCAGTAGCGTGCGTACTGATGAAGCAGTGTCGGCCGCCGCACGGGTCGAAGTCGGTCTCGCTGACGGCTCGGTCGAGTTCGATCTCGATGAAAACTGTCGCATTCGTCGCTACGACGCGAGCGATACGGAACAGATACAGTGACCGCGGCAGCACGGCCGTTAGAAGCTTCACGGAGATAACATAGAGACGCAAATTTTGGCCGTGTTTCTCCGTCTGAGACACGGAACAGGAGGTATACGGGAGACAACCAATCCACCGGTATGACAGACGATACCTCAACGGGTGGACGCAACCCGGAGATTGAGCGGGCCACGTCCCATCCCGACGCTTACTCAGATCGGGCGTACACGTGGCTTTCACGGAACGGGCTCTACGTCTGGGCCGGGATTTCCGTAGTGGTGATAGCGCTCGCAGCACTTGCTGTCCCGCTTTTGGCCTTCGGATCATTAGCAGCGATCGGCGGAGAAGGGTCGATACTCGCTGGCGGAACCGCCATCGTTCTCCTCTGTACTGCCTTACTACTCGGTTTGGCAGTCGTACTACTCAGTTACGCATACTTAGAGGTAGATCGTCGGGGTATCCCGTTCGTCGGGGACCGCAGTACGCGGACGCTAGCGTATGATAGCATCCGAACGATGGAGACGGTCGCGGCGGGAACGTTCACCGGCGGGCTCGTCACAATGCTCGGACTAGCGGTTTCAGTGGGTAATGTTCCGACAATACTCTCAGTAACCGTGTTAGCTGCCGCAATCGGACTCCCGGTGACAGTGTTAGTACACGCAGCCGGGCGCTTTGTGTTATTTGTAGTTGACGCGAGCTAGGTACCCGCTGTCGAGCGAATACTCGCAAAACCCTTAGCCCCGGCTAGCCGGTCTCGTTTGTCTGACCGAGGTCCGAGAACGACTCTCCAACTCGAAGCGCGATCGGTTCACTTTCGTCGCTTGAGCCAATGGAGATTGCGACGATTTCTTCTTCAGTACTAGTGATCGAAAATCGCTGATTCAGCTGTGAAGTCCCTGCTATCACGGTATCCGCGAGCTCCAAGTCAACTTGATACTCGCCGGTGGTGGTCCATACGTCGGCATAGGCGACGATATTACTCTCACCGTCTGACTCGGTCGAAGGAACGTCGAACGAAGTATCGAGGACCGTCTCGCCCTCGGGATCCACGACTTCGATCGACCCGCTGACCTCCTGATTCAACTGGTTGAGGAGGTTGACCTCTTCGAAGACTTGGTTACCGATCGCATTAAGCACAGTCGAGCAGCCGGCAGTGGACGCTATGGCGGCGCTAGCACCGATTGCGAGGGCTCGACGTCGCGTGACGGAGCCGAATGACGAGGGCGTGTGTTGATTCATCATTGGAGAGCGTATCACCGTTGACATTATTATAAATTAAATCTGTTCGGAGTGTTTCTAGCGGTGAAATCGATCGATAGAGTGCTTTTGCGACACCGCTGTGATTCCGTCCAAGAACAGAAGTGTACCGTTCTGCTGTATGTAGATCGCGAGTCGAACGAGGTGACCCAATGGCTCGAATCTCGATTGAAGATGATCGCTGAACGCGTCCACTGTTTCCGTGTAAATACCGGTGCCGTAACACCTCAAACCGGCGCGTTCTCAAGTTGGGGGTCCACCGCGTGTCGGGTGTAATCTGTGAACGAGCGGCTCTGTTGAAATGCTATTCTTCAAATATATTCTCGCCAGAAACAGCTAGTCGATGAGAGTTGCTCATCGTATATGCGCTGTGGGCACCCCCCGTTAGGACTTCGAGTATATTGCGTTTCAGAAGCTGAAACGCCCACTCGGTATTTATTTTTCACCAACAATGTCACTCACCCATGAAAATCGCACATCAACCGCCAGTTCAGCAATGTTCGCTGCCCGTCGTTTGGGCGTCCAGCAGTATGTATTGGACTACGAGATTTAATAGTAGTAAGAGAAAATGAATTGCGTTGACAACCTCAGACGAAAGGCATCTCACCGGCCAATTGGAACTTTCCTAGCTGTGCTTACACTCTATTCCGGACTCGTCTTCGCGGGGCTCTACGGGACGTTCGGATCCACTATTCCGACACTGGGAGTGATGCTCTATGCATGGGCTCCGATGATTACTGCGGGAGTGACGGTCTGGTTACTCGATGAAAGCGTTCGAGACTGGCTTGGACAACTTCGCAACCTGCGAGTTGGCATTCACTGGTATCTCATCGGTATCGCCATCATGATGCTCGGGACCGAAGCCGAGACGATAGTTGCGGTGCTTCTCGGTGGCGACGTAGCAGTTCCGTACGCTCCGATCGGCAGTTACATCTTCACTTTCGGCATCACACTGTTTCTAGCTGGTGCGTTAGAGGAGTTGGGTTGGCGTGGCTTCCTACAGCCCCGTCTCCAGCAGCGATTTAGTGCGCTCCGCGCGAGTGTAGTGATTGGCGTCGTCTGGGGCCTCTGGCACGTCCCGATGATACTCACTGGCACCGGCGATTTTACCGTATTCTGGGAGTATATGCTGAATGTGATAGCGATGTCGGTCATTCTCGGATGGCTGTACAACAACACTGAGGGTGCGTTGCCAGTCGTGATGATCGCCCACGCTTCGCATAATATGCCCCGTATCGGGGACGCTGCTAGAGACGTGCCTGCCGTGTTTGACATCCTGTCGGGGGACGCCGTCTTCTATCTGCTCTGTGCGTCGATCATTGCGCTGTATGCCGGGTCACGGACCTTGACACGGAATGGAACTCTTCCTGCGGTCCCCGGTCAACTCAGAGAGCATATACCGGAGCAGGAGGAGCCTGCTGACTAACGACCTGTTAGGCTGGTTGCGGTCCAGGTAGTATACCACTTGTATTGACCGTAATCGAAGCAGAACATATCACTTACTGAGGATTTCAACGGAGCCGAACGAGCCTGTTCAGAGCCAGACGTGCTACCTCAATCACAGCCGTCAACGCAGTACGTTTGGCAAAGAAAGGTGAACGGCAGTGCCGCCATCGGCGGGCCGCTCGAACTCGATTCCGCCACCGAGCTGCCGAACACCCCAGTTGACAAGCCAGAGGCCAATTCCGTGATTGTGCTGGAACGGCGACTCACCATCAGCTCGGAACGGAGTAAGTACGCGGTCGGGGATCCCGGGTCCGTCGTCACGCACCGTGATTCGCGTCTCATCGTTGGCCGTAGACGGCGTCGTCTTAATTTCGACTTCCGGGGAGTCCCCACCGTGTTCGACGGCGTTCTCGACGAGCTCGCTCAAAACTAGCCGAAAGACAGCCGTATCAGCCGGTGCGGGAGCCTCCGCGGAAGACAATTGAATCGTCGCTTCGTCGTGAGACTCACGGAGGTCGGCGACGGCAGACTCCAGTACCGTACCGACTCTGCGGTTTTCTGGGTCGTCGTTGTCTTGGAGCATCTGACTGGCGGCACGCGCCTTACCGCTCAGTTCCAGGAGGCCGTTCGCAATGTCGTGAACGCTTTCGGCGTATTCTCGGACGACCTCGTCTTCCGCCGCCTCCTCAATTGTAGCCGTGTATCCCAAGACAGCGTCCATATCGTTCCGTACATTGTGTCTCAGTACACGGTTCAACACCTGTACCCGCTCCTCGCGGTCGCGCCGTCCGGTGACATCCCGAGCGATAGTGACCACACGCTGCTCGCCGCCTATCTCTGTCAAGGTCGCATTGACTTCAAGCCATACAACATCGCCGCTGGCGGTCCGCAACGCCCACTCGATGTCTCTCGCCGGGTCACCGGATTTGGCCACGTCGCGGACAACCTCCCCGATTGTGTCCGCATCGAATCCGAGTGCCGTCGCCGTCACCTCTTCCGGGTCCATATCGATGATTGTGTCACGGTCATATCCGAGGAGCTCACACATGGTGTCGTTGACATCGAGTAGCTCCGCAGTCTGCGGGTCGTAGACTCCGATTACGTCCGTCACACCGTTGAAGATCTGTTCGAACTCTCGTTCGCGGCGCTTCCGCTCCGTGATATCACGCTGGATCGACAGAACTCGCTGTTCACCACCGATCTCGGCCGTCGCCAACGTGACCTCGATCCATGACTGCTCTTCGTCCGGCGGGGCGAGTTTCCACTCGATGGTCTTCGGTTCACCCGAACGGGCCACAGTCTGAATCAGTTCTTTACCGCGTTCCGCTGTGTACCCGCCCTCAGTTTCGCTGAGACCCTCGATACCGAGGTCGCGAATACGCTCAAGATCGTCGCACCCCACGAGCTCGTGATACGAGTCGTTCACACTGACGAAGGAGAGCGTCTCTGGGTCGAAGATGGCGATAGCGTCGTTGACTCCGTTGAATATCTGCTCGTACTCCCGCTCGCGGCGTTTCTGTTCTGTAATATCACGCATCAGCGAGAGGACACGTCGCTGACCACCTACGGTCGCGACTGTGAGGTTCGCTTCGACGAGACGGTTGTCGCCCTCAGCGGTCTCAATTCGCCACTCGACTGTTTCATCTTCCTCGGTTTCGCCGACGTCGGTGATAAGCCGTCTCGCGCGCTCATCGGTGTACCCCTCCTCGGGAACACTGAGGTCATTGATTCCTTGTTGAAGAATCGTGTCGTAGTCGTATCCGAACAGTTCGACGTAACTGTCGTTCACGTCGACCATTTCACCCGTGTCAGGGTCGTGAACTGCGATCGCAGTGGTCACGCCGTTAAATATCTGCTCATACTCGCGCTCGCGGCGTCGCGTATCGGTAACGTCCCGAATGACTCCGACGATCCGATCGACGGCACCGCCTGGACCGCGGCTCGGATAGCCGCGTACCTCAACCCAACGTGTCTCACCGCCAACGCGGAGTCTGTGACTGAATGTGTACGGACCCGACTCCTCCTCGCGGATGTGTTCGCTCATAGCGATAAGATCCGAGCGGTACGCCTCGCGGTCCTCCGGATGAACGGCGTCGAGAACGGCCATCGGGTCGTCATACAGGCGTTCGACCGGTTGGTCGAACAAATCCGCGTAGGCCTCGTTGATAAAGAGAACCTCCGAGAGGTCCGCACGTGCCAGATAGACGACCTCATCGATATGAGTCGATATCTCGCGGAACTGACGACGCTGGCGTCGACGGTCGGTCACGTCCGTGGCGGTCGCCAACACCAGTTCCTGATCGTCTATCGTGACTGTCGTCAGCGTCGCTTCGACCCAGACGTGTTCGCCGTCAGCCGTCTCAAGCGGCCATTCGATTGGACCGACCGTTCCGCTCTCCGTCGCAGAGGTGATAACCTCCATGGCAGCGGCCTGATCGTACCCGTCGATACTCGCAGTGTAATCGCCGACCTGCATAGAAATGAGTTCCGCTCGATCATACTTCAGCAACTCACAGAGCCGCTGATTCGCATGAATCAACTCTCCCGTCTCGGGGTCATGAAGTGTGAGTGGCTCAGAGACGTTGTCGTAGATGGTCCGATAGTCGGGAGTCGGCTGTACCTCTGTCGCGGTAACCGCTCGCTTGAGCACGGTCGTCGGAGATTGTGCGAGCAGTTCCCACGGGAGATACTCCGTTACACCGGCCTCAAGCGCCTCAGCGATTGATGCCTCTGTAGGGGCGACGTACACCACCGGTGGGGCGGAGTCACGGGTGGCGTTCTGGACCACCCAGTTGCTGACCCCGGTCAGTGACGCGGCTGTGTCAGCGTCTGTCCGGTCGGCGCTGCCCGACTCAGGTGTTACCGCGGCAACCACACAATCGAACTCCTCAACTGAGCCGGGAGCGTCACGTCCGGCAGGCACTATTGAAACAGCCACGTCAAGCGAATCCTGCGCGTCTTGGAGGGTCGTTTCGACCGACGCTGGCCCCACCACGCCAATCGTCGGGTGTCGTTGCGTGAAGCCCTCGGCCATTTTCTCTGTGAGTTGAAGTTTATAGAACAATAACGCTATGGTCGTGCTACCGGTTGTTTGGGCCGGTAGACGGCTAATTTATTGAACCCCTTGGTCGCTGATAGTTTGTCGAGGCTGTGCTACATACAGAGCGCGTATCTACCCCGAGACGCCCTTTCGATAGCCTTTCCGAAGAAGTTGCCCCGTACCTACGACAGTAAGTACTACTGCGCCGGTTACAACCGCTGAGTGGACGATTTTATACGATGGAAACGGCGTGTATCGGCCGAGAATGAGCAGCGTTGTCGCTATTATCCACAGAATATACAATCCGATACTAGTTTGATGAAGCGTCTTGCGGATCATTGGTCTTTGGAAAGCAGTACACCTCTTTTTACAAGTGTCGTGGACAGTTGTCGCCAAGATAGAAGTAAGACAATCGCCCAGAACACGGTCCAGATGTTCACAAAGAGCGGTGAGCCGAGTAGCCCCTCACTAGCCAAGAACCCAGATGCGAGCAGTGGGTTTGCGATTCGCAGTACGACAATTAAGAATAGAACAAACGGAAGGAGAAGCATCCCGGTAAAAATGATCCACCGCCGTTGCTGTGAGAGCACACTAGCGGCTCGGTATAGTGGGGGACCGATAAGCAGCAGAACGATGCTGAGGCCGATAGCGAGGCGCACAGTTGGATCAACAGTCGGGAAGGCTCCACGCAGGATGACCATTTCGTCACCCCCGGACTGCGCCACAGTATACAGCCGACCGAAGGGCATTGTCGCGAAAACAAGGCAAAATCCTGCGGACCGTTTGGCCGGTGACTCTGCCGGATTCAGTAACCGATACCCGATCCACATCAACCCGTAGCTCCAGAGGAGTCCTGCGAGCGGTGCTAAAACAATCTCGGGCGTTTTCGAACAAGCGAGCTGCCAACTGTTGAAATTTCGTGGGCCCCACGCACCACAGATGAGACGACCGACCCCCGTGTGCGCGATCTCGTGGATCTCGTTGTGTACGAAGAGCAACGCCACGAACGCGACTGCCCAGCAGCTATCTCCGTTGAAAACTAGTGGTTGCTCAGAGTTCATCGACGGTAGCCGACCCACGGCACTGTTCCTCCGTTAGAAACGGTCTGTCCATACCGAGCTCATATGATCTTCGGGTGACAGCGGCACAGTAGTTAGCTCGATTGGAATCACAGCGACCCGCGTAACTTATCAAGTAAAACACTTTTTTGCGGAGAGGCGATCGCTGATGATGTTCCAGCGCCATGTGTTTCTATACGATGGTTGGGTTAATAATGGCTAATAGGGTGTTTCAGGAGCAGAAACGTACGATTCGGTAGGTGAATCTGACCTGATAAGAAGCGGGGTGAGCGAACTGTAAACCTGAAGTTCCTACCGGTCGGGATTCCTCCGCGTTCACGCGGAGGAGGATGTCAATAACAACGCCAGGAGCAAACCAGGCGAACAACGCAAATCAGTTGATCACGATGGTTGGTCGACTCCGAAACCACCGACACTGCTTGCTGCCCAGCCACCAATCCGACCGAAAATCAGACCGAACACCGGCGAGAGACACAGAAGCATCACGACGGCGATAAGGAAGAACACTGTCGTGTTGAGTGACCATGCTACGCTCGTGGCTTCTGTAAGCATAAATCCAGATACCGCAACTATACCGCCTAGAAAGCCAGCACGGAGCCCAACAGCGTCCGGTTCTACCGACCGCTTAGCTGCGATCGCGCCAGCGATCATTGGCCCAACTATTATCGCCCCGCCACCGGCGGTCGCTTCAGAGTTCGGAAGCCAATTTATTACAGCAGTTGCGGGTAGTGAAGCTATGGTTCCGAGAATCACAACGTGCCAGACCTGAGGAATTCGACGGCCCCGGGTGTTCGAGGGCATACGCTGTATTCTACAACTGTACGTATAATCCACTTCGTGAGTTGCTGACTCTGAAACGGCGACAGAACAACACCGATATTAGTGACCGGGATATAAGCTTGTAAACTGCGGTTCAACCGGACGACACGTATATACTGGCTGACGGGAAAACATCGATAGAACGAGGAGGCCCCTACGTGAATGGAGTTGGAACATCGTCTCGCAGAAGCACCGATAGGAGTTATCACCGTCCGAGACGGGATGGTGCGCGCGTGGAATGATCAGGCGGCCGATATCCTCACAACCGACACGCCTGACGGTGAGCCGATTGCTGAGGTGTTTCCCCAGTCGGTCGAAGGGTCGCTCACAAAGGCGTTTGAACGGACATCGGTATCTGATGTAGCATTCGAAGAGTACTATCCAGAAGTCGACCGCTGGCTGTCAGTGTCAGTTGTTCCTGATGACGATGCGGCAACTGTCTACATTACCGACATCACTGAAAAACGCACCAACAAGCAAACGATCGAACGGCTTCGTTCGGAGTCTGAGCGGGCCGAGATGGTCGATACTCTGATCGCCGACGTGCTTGAGGGGTTGGTCGGAGCTACGTCTCAAGACGCGATCATGGAGACAATCCGGGACCAACTGGGGACATCGGACCAGTATCGGTTCGTATGGACTGGTGAGTGCGCTGTCGACAGTGACGAGCTGGTCATCACCGGTGTTGGGGGTGAGCAAGGAGAGCTGTTCCCGGCTCTCCGTGAGGCGGTGAAGCAGGGACAGGCTACCCCCGAACGGCGAGCAGTCGAACAACAGCGCCCCGAGTTGGTAGAGTCGTTAAGCGAGAATCCGTCAGTCCCGGACGCGGTTCGTGCCGCTGGGTTCGCGGACGGAGTCCAATCGGTGTTCGCGCTGCCGTTGGTCTACGGCTCCAGCGTGTACGGCGTCGTCGGTGTCTACGCGGGAACCGAAACCGCATTCAGCGATCACGTACAGGCCAGCTTTGAGACGCTCGGCGAACTGGCCGGGTACGCGATCAACGCGACACAGAATCGGAAGCTGTTGTTTTCCGACACCCTCACCGAAGTTACGTTCGGACTCACGGAGAACTCCCCGCTGGTACGTGTGAGCGACACCTGCGACGCGGAACTCGCGCTTGAGGGGACCGTAATGCCGAGCGATACTGGTCTCACGTGTTTCTTATCAGTCACGGGTGCCGATCCGGACACCGTCGTTGAGACCGTCGAAGCGGTTCCGAGTGCTCAGGCCGGTCGTGTGGTCCGTCAGTCGGACACTGAGCGCGGCCGGATTCAGGTGACGCTGGGTGAGGAAGTCCCGCTCGTTGCGGCAATCAACCGTGGTGCGACGATACAGACGGCGGTGTTTAACGGCGATGACAGCCAGCTGATCGTCGAACTGTCTCCCGACGCGAACGTGCGTCGGCTGGCAAACGTGCTCGGTGATGACGGACCGACACCCGTTCTCGCACGACAGGACAAAACCCGCTCACCGACGACCACGCGAGAATTTCGAAACGAACTCAATGAACGGCTTACTGACCGACAGGCGACCGTCTTGCGAACGGCCTATCTCGCGGACTACTTCACGTCCCCGCGTGGAAGTACGGCCGAGGAGGTTGCGACGTCGCTCGGCATTACCGGATCGACGCTGCTCCACCATCTCCGGGCGAGCCAGCGCAAGCTGTTGGACGCATTCTACAACGAACACGAGGATAGTAGCGGATAGCGGTCGCAATTCGCCGTGTCAGGCCCGATCGACATGCGCCCGATTGCTCTCACACGAAGGCGAGTCTGGATAGTTAGATATCCTCGCTGCGGAGACTCTGAATACTGAGCATATTCAACCAAGTGTGTTCCGTTACATCGTCATCACATGGCAGTGCGACACAAGTCGCGCGGCGAGCAGACTGAGGAACCGACCGACGAGCTATCGACGGAAGAGCTACTCAACCTCTTCGGCGACGAATACACCCGGCGAGTGTTCGAGGCGGTTTCCGAACAGCCTCGCGGCGGGCGCGCCGTCGCGCAGGCCGCTGATGTTTCTCGGCCGACGGCTTACCGGCGTCTCAACGAGCTTCAGGACGCCGGATTGGTCACGAGCGAGTGTTACGTCGCATCCGACGGCCATCACCGAGAGCAGTTCAGCGCCTCCGCACAGCACCTCTCCGTGTCGCTCGACGGTGGCGACATCGAGGCGTCGATCAGTCTGAGCTGCTAGGACCGAAGGAAACGCTTGGTCTGCCCAGATGAGTACACGCTTGCGGCCAGTCAGTCGTATCGGGTCTGAGGTCTCGATCAGCGGGGCGGCGGTGCGCGTAGTTGTGACAGCGGTAACGTTCATCGCTACACTTGCTGCTGTGGGGCTGGTACTCGCGCAATTCTCAACGCCGGACGTGTTGACCAACCTCCCAAATCAACTTCCCACGCTCTGTGGGGTAGCAGCGGTGATACTCGTCTTATACTATCTGTTCGGAACCAGTCCCGCCGCGTACGGACTCTCTCTGGGTCGACGGTGGCTCGGTGACTTCGCCGGCGGTGCCGTAATCGGCGTGCTGTTTCAGGCCGTTTCGACGGCCGCGATTCTCGCTACCGGGAGCGGGAGGATCGTTGGTTCGTGGTCAATGGGAGTCTTCAACGACCCCGTGACCGTCGGACTCGCGATCGGAGCGACGGCCGCTGCGTTCGTTATCGTCGGGTTGTGGGAGGACTTTCTCTTCCGAGGCGTACTGATCCGTGAGCTCGTTGTCGGGTTTACGTCTCGCAGGGTCTCAAGGCCGGCTGCCACGGGGAGCGCGGTCGTCGTATCGGCTCTCGTGTTCGGAGCGCTTCACTTGAACGCTGGCGCGGCGGGACTCTCAGCGTCGGTCGCCGTGACACAGGCGGTGGTTGGGGGGCTGTATTTCGGCCTCGCGTACGTCCTCACCGACAGCCTCGCGCTCCCAGTCGGCATCCACTTCTCGACCAATCTCTGGACGACGGTCGTGTTCGGGCAACCGGAAAGCGGATATCCAGCGGCGTTTCGGCTCACCCGACCGTTCGATCTCAGTGCCGACCTCATCGTCGTCTTACTTCTCCCGACGGCCGTACTCGTCACGGCGGTTGTTTTGTGGGTTCGCGCAACGCGGGGGGAGATTTCAGAAGCGTCACTCCAGAGGGTCGGAGAACAGTGACATCAATTTCGAACAGACGATTTGTATGACGAACGAACAAGCCGCACTTCGGTCATATCTCCGTTCAGTTCGTACAGCACTCCTCGCTGTGGCAACCGCAGTTCTCACAGCAGGGCTTGTCATCGCCGGTGAAGACGGACTAGGATTTCCGATGTTTGTTCTCACGCTCTGTATCTGTGCGTATGCTTTTGTTTCGCCGCTACTTGGTAGAGTATAAGCGGATAGCACGCCGTGTGCTAACCGGATAAGGTTTCGACAAAATAATTTCATCAAACGTATGAATTGATCGTACCATGCTCGCCACGGTCGGGGGTGTAAATGTTACTTTGGGAATAGTGCTGCTACTCATCGCAGCTCACACCAGCCGACAGTATTCGGGGGTGGGTACACGGAGTTTTGTTGCTTGTATAGTTGGGCTGGGAGTGTGGACAGCCGCTGGCGGCGTCAACGATATTATTAGTGTCTACGAATTGGGGGCGTCCAACGGAGACGGCATGTCGTCGGCGGTGGAGTCAACGCCGTCGATCATCGCGTTCGGACTCCAAGGGCCCAGGATCGCAGAGTGGGTGCTTCAAACGGTAGTTCCAGTGTTGTATGCTCTGTTTATTCTCGCGTATACGACTCAAACGGACCGCCGCGAGCGGCTATTGTTGTTCGTGCTTGTTCCATTCGGACTACTGTACACTGGTGGAACCATGTCCTCTACACTAGTCTCACTAATACTTGACAACCTCCCAGCTGGGTTCAGCGAGATGCTACTTCCTCTCCTACAGTTCGCTATATCAATCTCCTTCTTTGTAACTGGATCAATCGTGCTGCTCAGCCTTGGACAGTTGTGGCGAACGCTACACCGATATCAGCACGTCTCAACGCGATTGACACTAGGTCTAGCGGTGATTGTGCCGCCGGTATGGTTCGCAGAGAGGTTCTTCATCGCCTTGGCTGAGACTCCGCTAGCGAGAGCAGCCATTCCCGTCCCGTTTGTGATCCTGTCGACGTGTACAGCGTGGCTGGCAGTCACCCGATTCGGGCTGTTTGAGGAGATACCAGCGGCCTTGGCCGTCGCTCGACAAGACATCGTCGCCGAAATGCCAGACGCGGCCATCACAGTCACGGATGGACATTCTATCCTTGACTGGAATGCTGCTACAGCAGATCTGTTTGAGCGGGAGTTTAATACAGTAGTCGGTCAGGACCTTGCCACCATACTGCCGGATACATTCGACATCAAGAAGTTACTCGCGGGGGGACAGACAACGTGTCGGCTGCCAGGCAGCGATCGCGTGCTAGAAGCCTCATCGAGCCGGATTACCGACAGCGACGACCGCACACTTGGGCACACCCTGATCTTCCGCGATATAACAGACAGCCGACAAAATGCACGTCGTGCGGAGGTTCTGAGTCGCGTGCTTCGGCACAACATACGAAACAGGGCTGACGTGGCAACCGCGCACCTTCGACAGTTGACCGACAGTCCCACTCCCGACACGGCGGACAAGATAGCGACGACGGTCGAGGAGGAACTGTCGGCGTTGCGTGATCTTGGAGGTACTGCCCGCGAGATAGAGTCAGTGTTACAGGCCGACAAGCGTACGGGTAATCGGTCCGTCGAGGAACTCATCCGTCACGCCATCGAGGAGGTCCAGCACGCAGAGGTCGTCAACGATGGCCACGAGTGTGCTGGTGGCGTCTCGTCCGTCCCCGTCGTGATAGACACACCACCGGCAGAGACACGCGCTAACGGGGAGATTCTGATACCAGTCATTCGTGAGCTGGTGTCGAACGCAGTCGAACACGGGGGGTCCGCTCCGGAGCCGCATGTCAGCGTACGGGTGAAGGAGACCAGCGATACCGAGGGAGTAGATCAATGGTGGATCGATGTCGCTGACAGCGGCGCCGGGATCAGCAACCACGAGGTAGAAGTGTTCGAAGACGCTGAAGAACAGCCACTACAGCACGGCAAAGGCCTCGGGCTCTGGCTCGTCTGGTGGGGCGTCGACCGGCTCGGCGGAGAGGTCTCGTTCGATATCGACAGGGGGACGACCGTCACCGTCGAACTGCCGGGATCGCTGCTCAGCTACGAGTAATATTCTCTGACTAGTTGCGGTCAGTACAGGCCACTCAGAAACTGCCCATCGCAGAGAGTATTGTTCCGAGAAAGGACAGACAGGCGGAACCAGCCAACACGAGAAGGACGATAGCAGAGGTAGTAAACTCCTCTGGGTCAGTTCGAAGCAAATCGTAGCCGGCAGTGGCAAGCATTCCAGCTCCACCGATCGCCATGAGCAGTATCGGGATACTACGATCGCCAGCGATGAGCGAACCTACCGCTGGCCCCCCTATTGAAGCTCCAATTACGACGAATGAGCCAGTGTAGATGTACAGATCTTCCATAGGTGGTATAATGACACGTGACTAATTGTAGTTTGGATACGATGTCCGTCTTGTTACCTTTACGGTTCTCATCGACCGGCTGTTTTAGATAAACATCTATCTGAAGAATAGGGTCTCAACAAAGCCGGTGAAGTCGTTACGGCTCGTCACGAATGGGAGCTGAGCAGTTCACCGGCACGCTCGGGATCCGGAACGAATGCGATCGATGACCTCGGTTCCTGGGCGGAGTCGCCGTCCTTAGAGTTGTAAGTCCGATCGAAAAACACCGTTCCAGCGTCCAGCCAGAGCGGACTTCCGAACAGCCCACGCTCGACCGAGACGTCCCGGACACCGTCGTATGACGCCGACCACTGTGGTCGTCCGAGGTATCGGTCGTACGCCACCACTTTGGACTCGTAAAATTCGTATTCGACGCCACCGAGCGCCAACAGCAAATGTACCGCGCTTATTGTCGAGAGGCTTCCAACGAGACCGAAGAAAATCGCAGCCAAGCTCGCGGACACGACAATAGCACCGTCCAACAGGGCAAAAACGGCGACAATCATCAACCCCGCTATACCCACCCGTATCGTGAGCTGTCTCCAGTGGCCGAAGCGGTTATCGACGACACCACCAGTCGTCATCGCGTTCACCACTCCTGCGGCGAGGATAGAGGAGCGAACCGGCGCCATCGTCTCGCGAGGTTCTCCATCCGGGATCGACGACTGAGACGGAACGGGTACGTTCTTTTCCGGTTCGGAGTCCGACCACCCTTGAGATATCGTTTCATCGTTGCGGTCGGACGTCGAGTCCGACTGCCAGCCCTCGGGGCGAGCACGCGCCGCGTACCAACCGTAGGCGAGCCGAGACACGATTAGCACGGACGCGGAAACCGTCATCCCAGCACGTGTTATCTCCAAGCCCTCGCCGGAGAGGGTCGTAAGCGTCCACCGAGAGACGAGCCATAACAGCCCACCGTAGACAGCGAATATCAGTACTCGCTTCCGGGGGACGACCGCCGAGGCAGAGGTGATCTCGTGGCCCTCTGAGGCCACATATGCCCGCAGCACCAGCCACGATTTCGTCGCTGCCGCGACGAGACCCCCACCTAATAAGAGCAGTGTAGCCGGCGAGCGCCACAGCTCTCTGGGGATGTCGACGGCGGCGACGTACGCCGTTGTGCTCGCTGAAAAAACAAGTATGAACACGGCTCCCCAGACCACCGGAATGTTTCGAAGGTGAATTCCCGGAAGGCGGTCAGTAACGGCGATTGATCCATGCTTGTGGGATAGAAGCCGGAACGGACGTTGAAAAAGAGTCGACTGACGATCCGGTTCGGGCTGCGAGAGCAGCTGTTGTACCGTTGTCCGGAGGGTCAGAAGGAGGAGATCAATCCAGTACAAGACGGTGACGGCTAGCAGCGAGAGGTGTCCGTACAGGAGGACGAGCACTGCGGCGACGGCCTCGACGCAAGCTGACCCGAAGAGTATTCTGCGATCCCCGATCAGACGCATGGATGGCATGACCCGAAACGTTCGAAATCGCGTACAGACCCGCGTTGGCGGGTGACGTGTGAGTCGGGCGTAACGCGCGATATCGGTCGAACGAGCAAGCGAGTGGCGGCATCGTTACTCGAATGCGCACCGACAGACGTGTCGTCGGTGGAGGGTGTCCTGATACCAACGACGGGGTCACAAAACGGTACAGCGATACTGGACAGCAAGTCGGGGGTGAAGGGCGCTACCGGTAACGCGTCTCGCACGGACAATCATAACTCGACGAGTCAAAATAAGTGTGGGGGCATGTCTCGCGACCCGAAACATCGAATTGTCCAATATGACGAGACCCTGCGAATTTTCCTTACACGTGAATTTAATCCCACTGTGGGTGAACCCCACGACTTTAGCCGTGAGAAGAGGTCAGAGCAGCATCTGATCACTCCTCTTTTCGACTAATAAGCTGTGGAATAAGCACACCAACGACAATCACAACAGCGATAGTTATCCATGTGGGCAAGTCGGTGAAGCTACTCATTGACACGAGAAGGATAACTGTAGCTACCCCAAGCAGAATCATCACCTCATTTTCGTGCGAGATCATACCAGTTGAGTAGCGATTGGCTGAGAAATACAATCATTCTACCGGGTATGATTCTAATTCAGAAACACGCCAGTATCAATATATAATCGCATACTGATGGTCTGGTATGTCGCAATCAGCGAATGTATTCCGCAGTCCGGTCGTCCGTTGGGGGATGCCCGCTATGACGGCCGCTATTATTGTAGCTATCGCGTTCCTCGTTATTGAAGATCAGACACTTAGATTAGCGATGTTGGGGGTTGCCGTCGCTGACTTCCTTGTCACGCCACAGATACTGAAACGCGCTGCTCAGAGCGCATAGCTGGCTCCCAACAGAAAGAGGGTCACTTGATTATAAGAGCTAACATAAAAAAGAGTGTTTCTGGCCTAGAAGCAAGAAATAATGTTAAACAGGTAGCCGGGCCAAAGTGATGATAGGTGTTGTATCGGGTGGTGGTCCAACCAGTTACCATGCGTACTCGCACGGAGAAACGGGCGCGGTAACAATGCCAAATAGAGATGTGAGCAACCGATGAGTGATGGTCGTCACACGGCGATTCCGTTACGTGAGTTTCCAGACCCTGCGCTCGCATACACCGTCGACGGTGACGATGCTCGCGTGACCGCCGCAAATGACGCCTTCGAGCGGCAGTTCGAACAGGAGCTGGTGGGCGGACGCGTGTCGACGATATTCGACCGGTTCAACAGCTGCGATACGACCGGTGACCGGGAGCCAGTCTCGCATCTCGTCCGCGGCGATCGGATCGGCATCCGGCTGGACGGATACGGCAACCGAGGCCCGTTCTTCGCTCGCGTAATCCCGTCGGATGACGACACCGGGTACCTGGTGTTTTCAGACCTCCGCGAGTGTCCCGACGAAGGCTATTCACCGGGTGTTGATCAAGTGAGCAGCGTTATCAGCCACGACCTTCGGAACCCGCTCGACGTCGCGAAGGCCCACCTCCGGGCAGCAGAGGAGACCGGCGATCCCGAACACTTCGAGTCGGTCGCAGACGCACACGATCGGATGGAACAGATTATCCGTGATGTCCTAACGCTGACGCGCGACGAGGCTGTCGTTCAACCCACAGAGGAGGTCGCAATCGAGACCGCTGCGAGAGACGCGTGGGAGTCGATCGATACCGAACAGGTCGAACTGACGGTTTCGGAGTCGCTGCCGACGGTTACCGCGGACTCCGATCGGCTCCAACGGTTGTTTGAAAACGTGTTCCGAAATAGCGTTGAACACGGTGTCTCAACCGATGAAACGGGTAGCGAACAAACCACAGAGTCACCAGCAAACAGCCATCCGGGCGCCCGAGGCGAGCAGACAGGCGAGAGCGCGACTGTAGTTGTTCACCCACTGGAAGGGGGGTTTTATGTCGCAGACGACGGCCCGGGAATCCCGCCCGCGAAGCGCGACGTCGTCTTCACTCCCGGATATTCAACGCGGAGTGGTGGAACCGGCCTTGGCCTAGCGATCGTCGACCGAATCGTCGAAGCACACGGCTGGAATCTGACGCTCACAGCAGCGGATGACGGCGGTGCGCGGTTTGAAATCACCTTTTAATTGACGGGGGAGCCACCAGAGGCCTCCTTGACTGGTGTAGTTGGGAGACGAGTCGGGTCAACGATCAGCCCGGGTCGCGGCTCTTGCCGGAGATCAGTACCCTTCGCGCTCAATACCGGTGAACTGATCTAACAACTCGTCTGCGTCGGGAAGTAGCCGACAGATGCGGTCCCGCAAACTGTCGGCCTGCTCGTCAAGCGACGAAAACTGATCGTGGTCCTCGAGACGGTCCTGTGGCAACTCAGCGGCGATAACCGCTCGCTTCGATTCGACTCCGAAGTACTGACCGAGGAGTTCGTATGCGAGGACCTGACACTGCTGGTCGACGGCGGCTCTGATATCTTCACGGTCGACTGGTTTACAGAGGTAGTCGTCGAACGGAAGTTCGAGAAGTTCTAATCCCGGGTCGATGGCGGTCACCATGATAATCCGAGTGTGAATGTCGTGCTCTCGTAGCTCACGGAGG
This sequence comes from Halorubrum sp. SD690R, assembly GCF_005435035.1. Taxonomy (NCBI): domain Archaea; kingdom Methanobacteriati; phylum Methanobacteriota; class Halobacteria; order Halobacteriales; family Haloferacaceae; genus Halorubrum; species Halorubrum sp. SD690R. The sequence goes on from NZ_SGTV01000007.1 coordinate 53,420, forward strand.
ATGTCGTCACCAGATCGATCCGGCATGTGCCGGTCAAGGAGAATTACATCCGGCGGGTCAGACTCGTCGACCGCAGACAACGCCTCGGGACCGCTGTAAGTGACTGTGACATCAGCCACTGCGTCCAGCCGGAGGGCGTACGCGTCGGCGACCTCCTTCTCATCGTCAACGAGCAGCACCCGCGGCCTGTCAACATACATGTCGGCCGTCACGTGGTGTTAGTACTCACTACAGCATTTAATAACCCGGCTTCTAAGACAGTTTCTAGTGGGTGTACACGCCGGGCGACGGTCTGCTTGGTTTCTGAGCCAGCGTTTGGACGCAGGACCGCGACCGCGGTGAACGTGTGGCAAGCCGTATCGACGCGGGCTGCGTGTACGTGAATCAGTTGGTAAAGTCCGACCCACGGGTTCCGTTTGGCGGTGTCAAGGACTCAGGCTATGGCCGGGAACTCTCCGAGGCTGGGATCAAGGAGTTTGTCAATCGCAAAACCGTTTGGATCGAATAACATCGGACAAGTTGGGTAGCGGCTTTTAGGGGTGCCTTCGTCAGGTGGACAGCATGCCGAAGTCAATAGCGCCCACATTACCGAGCCATTTCCCTAACTGCCGAGGGCTTGAGCGGTCGCGTTCTCTGTACCAACGGAGGTGTTCGTGGGTGTCCGTATTTCGAGCGATTCGTCGTCGTACACTCTCATGGTCTCAATTACAGTACCGTTCTCGGCAACTCGTTGGACGATAACCGTCGGCGTCTCCGTAGGCGTCACTGGGTCTGTTTCGGTAGGATTCTCGACCGGTGTCTCGCCAGCGAGGAACTGCGAGATCGCGTCAGTCTCTTCGAACGACTCGACGTTCCCGGACCGTGCGTCTACAAACGCGACGTACGCGATCCCGCTGTTATCTTCGGGGACGACGCGCACTTGCCAATACTCTCGATCGTCGATGACTGTGAGAATGGGTTCGGCTGGCGAAAAGCGGTCCCAGTCTGTCTGTGGCGCTGATTGCCGCACGAGATCTGCTGCTCGCTGTGGGCCGAACAGCGAGTCAGTTGGGATGTAGCGTTCGAAGGTTCCGGTTTGGCCGTCGATTGTCCACAACTCTTGGAGACCCTGTGCGTCGCCGTACGGTTCGACAGCAACAACGTACTGCGGCCCCGACTCAGAGAGAATGAAGAACGGCTGGTCGTTTCCGTCTCCGGGAAGCGGCGCGATCTCGATTTCATCTTCGTGGCTCGTATAGGTGTTGAGGATTCCATTTCGGTACTTCGTTGCCGCGACCGATTGAAGCGCCAGTTTCTCTGGATACAGTTGCTGAGTGTCAAGGATTGGGCTAGCCGCAGCCTCAGAGGGAGAGAGCATGTCGATCGAACCGCTTGGATCAATGACGGCGACGCCTCCCCACTGTGGTGTCGAGTGTGGTAACGGCGTCAAGTGGAATGTGGGCTCAGTGTATGGGACGGTGATGTATTGAGTCTCATTGTGGATGACCATCTTCGGATCACCGTAGTCCACGAGATACGCCTGCGATTTGAGGAGCTTCCAGCGGTAGTTCCGATAAAAGATCGTTCCGACGCCAGTTTCGAGCTCGCCGTCTACGGACCGTACATTCGCCTGCTGAGTTGTCATATCGACAAGGACAGTTCCGGCTTGACGCTTTGTGATCGTGTTAAATAGGCCATCCGGAGCGAGCGGAGCAGCCCAGTAGGGAGTCCCATTCACCACGCTGATATCGGTCTCCCCGACGCGGTACTGCGGCCGGTTGAGTGTGTTCGATGCGTACCGTTCGGCGACCGCTCGCGTGACAATTCGGGGATTGTCGGCGTCAACATCGTCGAGTTGCTCAACAGTAGCCGTCTGGCTCATTGTTTGGTCGCTTAATGTGACGCCAGCGACTGCGTTAGCGACGGGCATCAGCGCGAACGCAGCGATCACGACGACGACTACACCGACACGAAGTGGGGTAATCGTGTGGTCGCTGCTGGAGAGCGTGTTGATGACGGTCTCAACGCGGTCGCCCGCACGTACGGTAACCCACGCCGCGATACTACCAGCAATGATGCCAAGCAACAGTAGCGGCGTCGTATACACCGTGTAGATGAGGCCATGGAGCCACGGCCGGAAGAACCAGCCGACGGCAACAGCAAGAATCCCAACAATGCCAAGCGGAATCCACGGTGGCGCCGACTGGTCTTGATCCGAGTCATCTGATGGCCAGTCGGCCAGATCGGTATCGGAGGGTTGCTCGTCTGAATCATCGGATGGAGGGCGTTCTGACATTCGTATGGGGCGTGAAATTATGATCTCGAACCTTGTATGTATGAGTTGCGAACCAACCCGCAAATTAGGTAGTAACTTCGCCGAATTACGAATTGACACAAATTCTACCAATAAGTAAGATCTTATCCTCGCTTGGGAGGGAGGCGATCCACTCAAAATCGGCTCGTGAGATGATCCTTTGATCGTGTACCGCACTTGCCAACCACTGGGACCCCAGCGAAGTGTTCGGAAGGTCTCCCGAAGTCACCAATCACGCACCACTATGTTCCACGCAATGTCCGCCACTTCGCGGCGACGAACCCTGCCACGATGAACCCGAACCCGGCGACGGTCGCCGGCGTCACTTCCTGCCCAAGCACGAGCCAGCCGGCCAGCGCTGCGAACACGGGGATGACGTACTCAATGAAGCTCATCTCGATGGGTCCGAGGTCGTCGAGTAACGTGAAATAAAGCAAGAAGCCGCCGACGCCAGCAACGGCAGAAAGGTACGCAAGTGCGGCGAGTGCGGACGGGGTCCACGTGGCGGCCGCGAACGATTGACCAGGGACTGCGATCACAGCGGCGTGGAGCACGACGGCGCCAATAGCCATCATCCACGCCTGCGTCGAGAGGAACGGCATCGACGGCGACCTGCTGTGCGTGACGACCGCGGCGACGGCGAACGCAAGTGCGGACGCAAGCACGAGCGACACTCCGAAGACGCTGTCCGCGAGATTCGCGGGGTCGGGATCAGCGATGACGACGACGCCAACGAATCCAAGCACGACGCCGAGTGCGGTGGCAGCGGTAAACTCTTCCTCAGTAGAGACGAGCCGCGTGAGCGCAGGTGTCACCACGGGGACGAGACCCAACAGAACGGCCGCGACACCGCCCGTGACGTACCGCTGGCCCGCGAAGAGGAATGCGTGGTGCGCACCGATTGTGAGCGCGCCACCGACGAGCACATAGACGTAGTCGTCCCGAGTATGGGGACGGATATCCGCATCGGAGGCAACCACAGCGACAAACAACAGTGCGGCAGCGATGTCGAAACGCACGGCCGCAAACGGCACCGCAGGGAGATCAGCCAGGCCGACGTCCGTCGCCATGAACGCGGTTCCCCAGACGGCACACAGAAGCAAGAATCGGCCGGCCGTCCCGTAGCGACTCATTCACGAGGAGGTCGCCGCCAACAGCAAAATATCCGTCGGACCGCGCCAACTCTCGAGTGACCCGATGCGCCTAGCGACGGCGTCGACTGCGAAGTAGATGTAGACAAACAGACCTCAACGCTGGGTTAGCGCCCATCAGGGCTTCTAGGGTGATATAAATACCACCAGTCTAGGTGATCAGCAAGCCCGTTCAGATGACCCCGCCGATAACGAGCAGTCCAATGATGAGCAGCAGCGCCGCGACCACGCTGCCGCCCGCCAGTAACGGGTTCTCCATCGCCTTCTCGTGAAGTGGCATCTCGGCGTATTCCTCGCGGAACGTCTCGAGATTCTGTTCGCCGTAGAAGTACTTCGGCTTCAACGCGAACCGTTCGGTCACCGCACAGCCCGTACAGACCGGCTCACCTTCCACCCGTTCGGTCTCGATGTGGCTGCGGCAGGCGATCGCCCCGCAGTTCGGACAGTAGGTGTAGGTCTCGTCGATACCGCTCGTCTCGCAGTGGACGCACCGATGAATCCCGTCCTCCAAGGTGACCCGTGAAGGGCCAGCAGCATAGTATTCGTACGGATACGAATACTCTTGCAGCTCGGTCGTCTGCCGAACCTCAGGGAGATACACCGGCTCGATCGATTGCACAGAGATATCCGAGAGATTCGGCTTACACGTCTTGTTGTAGGTGACGTTGTTGTCGCCGGTATAGGTCACCGTCGTCGTGTGATAGTCCTGAAGCCGGTCAACAGCCCACTCCTTGTACTCTGTTTGGGTCTGCCCAAATCGGCGCTCCTCGACGTCGTCGAATACCTCGGTTAACTGTCCAATATCGAGGGGGACCGCCGCGTGGAAGTTCTCGATGACTAGCGTCGCGACATCGTCGTCGGCCACCTTCGGATGTCCACGGTCAGCGTGGACGACGAACTGTGTGCGATCGTTGATCCGGTGGATGACGCCTACCGATGTCTCGAAGACAGCGTTCGTGTCCGCGGTGACCGCAACCACCGGGCGGAACGTCACCGTCGAATGTGGCTCCGGAGGGTCGGCGGCCTCGATGTTCTCGATGTCACGGAACCTCTCCTTGACGGGGGCGTCGACATCTGTTGCCGGATCGTAGGGACGTAGCGTCTCGTCACAGAGAATCTCAATGCGACCGTTATAGAGATCAAGCCCGATCTCGTCGGCGATCTCCCGGAGAGCCTCGCCGTCGAGCAACTCGATTGGGTGGGGGTCGTCGTTCTGTTGGAGTCGGTTTGTGTACTCCTGCGCAGGGTCCGTGAACCGGCCAGTCGTGACGACCATTCCGCGTTTGGGGCCGTCAAAGTCGAACGTCGCGATCGCCGAGTGGAGCTTCTGGACGACTGGCCGCCCGACCGTCCCCGTGTGCTTACACTCGACGACGATTGCTCTCCGTGTTCCGTCGATGACTTCCTCCATCAGGACATCTCGGCCCTCGTCAGCTGTCTTCTCAGCTTGGCGGACGTTCTCGTAGCCGAGGTTGCGGAAGACATCTTCTATCAGGTCCTCGAACTCGAACCCCGAGAGGTCGTCCAGTATAGCCATCCGACTGTGATTAGACAGTATCTTGTTATAACGCCTCTGTACGCGCACAGTCAGCAGAATCTCACCGTGATCCAAGCCGCACTCGCCTACGACGAGGCCAGCCACCAGCTCGCGGTATGAACAGGGACGACGGTGCCGGCGAGTTCGATCCGATCTGTCTCCCGGCGCTTCAGTGTATTCGTGACTGCTGGCTCGAACCCGAATCGCTCGTCGGCGACGACTACGAGATTATCACGTTCTAAACGGTTCGGCGCGCTCACCCGACACAACGCTGACTCGGAGACGACGTCAACTCCGCGAACAGCACCCCTATTTTTGCGTACGTCACGTCCTCAATGACCGCCGGTTCTCCTGACTCGCCTCCCCTCTTGCCGGTCGGAACGGACTTATCCGGACATCAGGCTATCTCAGGGTATGATCGAACTCACGCGGGCAGCGTACGATGACATCGTGTATCGGGCGTACAAAGGCAGCGAGGCAGAGATCTGTGGCGTGCTCGCTGGTGAACACGGCACTGACGGTGACAAGAGCGTCGTCACAGGGACGTACGCCGCTGAGAACGTCGCGGAAACACCAGAGATCCGCTACCTGATCGACCCCGAAGAGCAGCTTGAGCTGATTGAGACCGTTGAGGAGGCGGGTCTTGACGTGGTCGGGTTCTACCACTCGCACCCGACCGGACCGGCGCACCCGAGCGAGACGGACGCCGCACAGGCCACGTGGCCGGACCACTCGTATGTCATTTGCGCACTTGACGGCTACCCCTTCGTCGGCTCGTGGCGGTGGCGCGACAACGAAGAGGCGTTCGAACAGGAGACCGTCTCGATCCGAACCGAGCGCTGAACGAACCCCGCAGACGGCGAGTATTCTCACAGCACTCGGCACGCGGTCGCTCAACGGGAAACGGCGAGACCGGCGCTACGAACCATCCGCGTCTCGGAAACTCCCCGGTTCGCGTCGCCCCAAACCGGGTCGGAGGGAAGCCTCTTACTCGATCGCTTCGATCTCCGGTTCGGCGTCGCCACCAGCGTCGATCGCGCAGGATGCCGTGTACTCCACGTCGCGGACGGACTCGATGGCCGGGTCATCGCCGCAGACCGGGCAGTCGTCCTGCTTGGGGATCTCGACCTTGTCGAACTCCATGTCGAGGGCGTCGGAGAACAGCATCGACCCGTCGAGGGTCTCGCCTTTGCCGATAAGGTGTGTCAACTACCCCACCCTACTTCGCTCACTCTGAGGGGTTCGCTCGTGGAGAGTGGGGCTTGTCCATGAACTCGGCCTCGAACCCATCCGGGTAGGCGGTGAATCCGCCACTCGGCGTCACTGTTCCAGACTTTAGGGCATGCTGACTATTGCCCGTCCAGCGAGACGACTGTTGGCCCCGACGGACATACCACATCCAGGTGTTCTTCGCCGCGTTGTAGTCCGCGTTCGCTTCCGACTCGCACTTCACGCACCGGAAATCGGTGCGGGTCGCGCGATTCTCCTCAGCTGTGAAGCCACACTCGGCGCACCGCTGTGACGTGTACGGTGGCCCGACTTGCTTCACTGAGATACCTTTCGCTTCGGATTTATACGCCACTTTCTCGTACAGCGCTCGGAACGCCCGCTTGTGACCCCACACGCACCTGTGCGATCGCGGATGTGGGTTAGGTTCTCGAAGGCTATCACGTCGGACTCATATCGGAGGGCTTCGTCCACGATAGCGTTCGCTCTTATGTAGAACTTCGGAAAGCCCCCATAACAAGGCAGTCGATAGTGATATCGACGGATGCGCCTGTGAGATTCAGCGATCTAATGATCCCGAATGTATGAGCGGCCTGTTCCAAGCCTTGCTTGGACAGGCCGCGGAACTTCCGCAGCCACGGTTGAACAAGCGAAAACAGACATTCTGCCTGATTAACATGGACTCCGTCAGGCGATACGTACCTCTCTTTGTGGACGACCGTTCGGTGATCCCGATCCATCTCGCGGTACGCTTGGAGTCCATCTGTCCAGACCTCTCCCAGCGGCTGGGAGAGGTCTTCAGCTTCCTGAATCACTGGCTCAAGATCGCCTTCGTAGTCGATCCCACGCTGTCCGCGAATCACACGAAGCGAGTCGCGGCACGCCGCGACGAGCGTCAGTTGGTCACCGTGACGCCCTCGCCAGCGTGATCGGCCAGTGCGCGACGAGCCGCCGCGAGAACGGCTGTTTCGCGGCGGCTCTTGACCTTTGTAGCCAGAACAGACTTTGCCAGATTCGTCGACCTGTGTCGGTCCATCGATGGTCTGGTTAAACAGTTCCCAGGTGAGGGGGAAGCCGCGCTGAACCGCGGCTTCCGCCTCCCGAATCGCCGTGTGAACGGTTTTGTAAGCGCGACCGAGCAGCGGCGCAATTTGGTTGATACTCAGCAGCGTATCTGCGTAGAGAGTGAAAGCGAGAAGCACCTCACCACAGGAGAGGTGCTTCTCGTGAAATGGCGTTCCATGGGTGTATACTGGCTTAAATTCGCAATTACGACACCGAACTCGGTCGTGATTCTCCCACGTCATAATGCTCTGGTGACCGCAGCGAGGACAGGATGTATTCTCCCAGAACTGCTTGAGCCGCCGCTCGATGCGCGCATCGAGCGGCTCGGTGTTGATCTCGATAACTCCGAGCTCGATTAGCTGCCGAAACATCCCGCCGAACGCTGACTCAGTGGAAGACATATCGCCAGATTAGAACTGTCTGAGTGTAATTATACGGGCTTTCCGTGTTTCTACATAAGAGCGAATTTCTCCACTACTTGCGAATGCCGGCAACTCCGGTACCCGTGTCTCCGCGAGTGCTTGCCGAATTTGCGACCGATCCTAGCCAAGCGGTGCTAGCACATTTTCGACAGCGCGGACAAGTTGCGTCTCCTAATCGACGGCGCGGCGCTCTCAGACTTCCGGAAAAGACTGTGCTCGTAGCCCACTCGAACTCAGTCACCAGATAGGTAGTAGTGGTCAGCTGGTTCCAAGGCCGCTTCCAGAGTGGGTATGACATTTCGTTATCAAATAAATCAAGAATCTGTTGTTTTTCCTTGTCTGCTGGTCCAACCTGATCTCACCAGTATGGATCTATCGATGTGAACTCTTCATACGACAGCAGGCACAGTACTCAGAGGTATTCAGCATTCACAACTACCTTTAACAGGTATGCTATACATCGCTCTATTGAGTGACAGTGTGTAACAACCAGGCCAAATTCACTCAAAACACGACCAACGTTACCACTCCAAAACACAACTAATACTATGAAAAATGACATAAACGAAAAGATAAGTCTTGATCGCCGTCGCTTCTTGCAAGCGACGAGTGCGAGTACCGTCACGGCGATGCTGGCCGGCTGTTCCGGTAGCCCAAGCGGCGATGGTACAGGGACAAACAACGGCACGACTGAGAGCGACGGGAGTGACGGAAGTGATGGGAGCAGCACCACCGATGACGAGCTTTCTGTCATCTGGCCTGGCGGAGTAAACAACATCAACCCACTCGGATGGCTCACCATTCCGGACTACGACGCCGCTCGGATGATGTACGAGCCGTTAACAAGTGTTGATGGCGAGGGACAGGCCATTGGTCATGTCGCAAAAAGCTGGGAAACATCTGAAGATGGTGCCAGTTACACGTGGACAATTCAGGAAGGGATTACATGGCACGATGGTGAGCCTCTGACCGCAGAGGATGTCGCCTTCACTTTCCGCTCGATCAAAGAGTACGACTGGCCCTACCTCGGCTCTCTGTCGAGTGTGATAGCAGATCCCGATCAAATCACCGTTGAAGACGAATACACGGTTACAACCCCATTGACCCAGCCGTATGCGGCGTTACCACTGGTGCTCGCCGATCTGGGGCTGGTTATTCCGAAGCACATTTGGTCGGAGTTCGACAATCCCACCGAGGCTTCGAATACAGAAGATCCAATCGGAAGCGGGCCATTCGTCTTTGAAAACCGCGAGCAGGATCAGTTCATCAACTTCTCAGTTGACGACGAGTACTGGGGCGAGGTGCCTGACTACGATAGCGTCAGAATAGAGATTATTGCCTCGACAGACTCGCAGGTGCTGACGATGAAGGAGGGGAGTGGTGACATGTTGCGCCTCCAGCCTGGACAGTATGTCGAGGAAATAGAGAGCGCGAACAATCTGGAGGTAGTCGAAGGCGGATCAACGTACGTCACGTACCTCGGAATCAACACCAACCGTGAGCCACTCTCGGACGAAGCGCTCCGAAAGGCAATGGCATACGCGGTTGACCGCGACACTGTCGCTGAGCTCGTCAACGCGGGCTATGCTACGCCGGGTTACTCGCCGGTCCCACCGGGACTGGAGTTTTACCACAACTCGGAGACAAGCAGCTACGCCCACAATCAAGAACAGGCCCGCAGTATCCTGTCGGAGAACGGGTACGAGCAACAGGGTAACAGCCGAGTGATGCCGAGCGGTGACCCGCTGGAACTTGTCCTCTCAATCCAGAACACGGGGAACTGGCCTCGGATCGCAGAAGTGCTCTCCCGTCAACTTGGTGAGGTTGGCATCTCTGTTGAGGTTAATTCAATGGAGTCCAACTCCCACACCCAGAAGGTCTCGGTCGAACAGGACTACGATCTCACGCTCAACACTTGGCGTGTCTGGTTCGACCCCGACCCGTTCCTCTCGCCGGTGTTCGAGGAGGAAGGGACGCTCAATACTAGTCAGTACCACAATGAACAGTTCGACGAACTGATGAGACAGCAACGCCGGGCAACTGACCCTGAGAAGCGTCAAGAGTACCTTTATGATGCACAGGAGATCCTCGTCGACGAACTCCCGTGGGTCGTACTCTACTATCCACAACTGCTCCACGGTATTCGATCCAGTGCTTGGGAGAGTACTAATCCGATTCCCCGCTACGGAATGCAGAGCCCCTACGGGCATGAACCCGGGAGCGGCCCGATGGTCCAGCTCGATCCCAAGTAGCTCATAATCTCCTTTTTCAACGAATGGCAAACACATCTTCGAAGAAAGCGTACATCGCCACACGGGTCCGTAATTATCTCGCGGCGTTCGCCGCTATCCTTACAGTGAATTTCGCGATCCCACGAGTGATGCCTGGCGACCCGACGACACGGTTTGTCGGTCCCGGGTTCACTGAGGCGGCACGTCAACAACTGTTACAGGAGTTCGGGCTGAACAAGCCTGTCTGGGAGCAGTTTCTGCTCTACTTGTCAAACACCTTCACCGGCGACTTCGGCGTCTCGTTCGCCCGTTACCCGACTCCCGTCATAGATCTCATTATTGAGCGATTGCCACGGACGCTGTACCTGATGGGTGCGAGTGTTACTATCAGCGTCGTTGTGGGGATTCCGCTCGGTGCGTTCGCAGCTTGGAACTTTGGCGAGCGCGAAGATCTATTTGTCACCCAGTCTTCGCTATTCTTCCGGTCGATTCCGACGTTCTGGCTCGCAATTCTCCTTGTATTCGTCTTCGGGTACGTTATCCCGTGGTTCCCAATTTCGGGTGCGACAAGTAGCGCCACTCACCCCTCGTTTTTCGCGTATTTCGTTGACCTATCATACCACACAGTGCTCCCCGTGGTGACCATGTCTGCGTACTTCCTCGCAGGATACACCTTCCTGATGCGCGGGAGTTTACTCGATATCCTCCCGGAGAACTACATCAAGATTGCCGAGAGCAAGGGTCTCTCTGAGCGACAGGTGCTGTTCGGCCATGCTGTCCCGCCAGCATTCCCTCCAGTATTAACTCAACTCGGTTTTCAGATCGGTCGGCTTGCCGGAGGTGCGGTGCTAGTCGAAACTGTGTTCAGCTACCCCGGCATGGGGCAGCTAATGTTTGAGGCGGTGTTAGCCCGCGACTACCCAGTTATCCAAGCAACGTTCTTTTTCCTTGCCGTCATGGTACTCGGGTCGATGTTCCTCGCGGAGATTTTGTACACGATCATCGACCCTCGGATCGGAGGTGGCGAATGAACCAACAACACAGCTTCCACATTGAGGTGTACAGATGAGTACGGCTGAGGAGACTGCCGGCGGAAACCAAAACAGACGTGTGGACCGGTTCCGGCAGTTCACACGTGCGTTCCTGACGAACCGGAAGGGCCTCCTCGGAACGGTGTTGCTGGGAACCATCGTGTTCATCAGCATCACGGCTCCCCTGATCGCGCCGTACGATCCGGAGGCCTACGGGGTCGGACCGGCGCTAGCAGCCCCATCAGTCGAACACTTGTTCGGCACCGACGACTTAGGACGGGATGTTCTTTCCCGCTTCCTCTACGGTGGCCGAATATCATTGCTGGTGGGCGTCACTAGTGGTGTTGTCGCAACGCTTGTCGCGACGCTGATTGGTGTCCCAGCCGGCTATTACCGCGGTCGCATCGGTCGCTGGATCACGACGGCCATCGACATGAGCCTCGTGTTTCCACCATTCGTGCTGGTCGTCGTCTTCGCCGCGTACGCAGGTAGCAGCGTTTGGAACATCATCCTGATCCTATCGTTGCTCTCGTGGCCGATCCCAGCCCGGACAATCAAAGCAAAGACGCTCAGTGTCCGTGAGAACGACTTCGTTGAGTCGACTGAGGCGCTTGGTGCGTCTGATCTCCGCATTATGCGGCAGGAGGTCCTTCCGAACATATTACCGGTTGTGTTCGCGAACGGTATTCTTCAGATGGTGTACACTATTCTGATGGAGGCTGCGATTGGTTTCCTCGGACTGGGTGACACCGCTCGTATCTCTTGGGGTACGATGCTCTACTTCGCACAGAAACAGGCCGCTCTGAGCAGTGGTGCTTGGTGGTGGATGATTCTCCCCGGGTTTGGTATCGTGCTGGCAGCGTTTAGCTTCATCCTCGTCGGGAGCGCACTCGATGAGGTACTCAATCCGCGTCTCCAGCGGCGGACCTGGGGTGACGATTGATGGCCCGAGATGAACTGCTAACAAACGAATCACACACCCGATACTTATGAGCAAACAGAGACAGGAGCGATCAACTGGGACTGACAACACACTACTGTCGGTTCGGAACCTCTCGACGTACTACAGTGAAGACGAGGCCGACACCCCCGTACGGGCCGTCGACGGTGTCGACTTTGAGATCGCTCGCGGGGAGACGTATGGACTAGTGGGTGAATCCGGGTGCGGAAAGTCGACGCTGGGATTGAGTCTTGTTCGGGCGCTTCCGCCGCAGGGAGACATCGTTGATGGAGAAATTCTGTTTGAGGGCCGAGAGATCGGACAACTACCCAAATCAGAAGTAAAGGACATTCAATGGGCCGATATCTCAATGATTTATCAGGGCGCCCAGAATGCGTTCAACCCTGTCAAAACTGTTGGTGACCAGATTAGAGAGCCACTTCGCGTCCACGATATCGTTCCGAAAACTGAGCGAGAGAGCCGTGTCCGCGAATTGTTGGAGAAAGTCAATCTCCAAGCTGATGTGGCAGAGCAGTATCCCTACGAACTCTCTGGTGGAATGAAACAACGGGCCGCCATCGCGATGGCGATCGCCTGTGAACCGGACCTACTGATCGCTGACGAGCCGACGACGGCACTTGACGTGATTGTACAGGCAGAGGTACTCAATATGCTCCAGCGGCTACAAGAGGAGTTGAACTTCGGGATGCTCGTCATCTCGCATAACCTTGCGGCCATTATGAAGCTCTCGGACCGGATTGGGGTGATGTACGGGGGCAAGATCGTTGAGAACGCACCTGCCGAAGCGCTGTACGACGCGCCGAAGCATCCTTACACCGCGCTGTTGCTACAGAGTCTCATCGACCCTCGACGGCCGCCGGATCAAGTTGAGACAATCGATGGCACCCCACCTGACCTCCGGGACCCACCAAGTGGCTGCCGGTTTGCTGAACGGTGTGAACTGGCCACCCGACAATGTGAGACTGACGAGCCGCCGATGGAACCGGTGGGAGATGGACATAAGGCAGCTTGCTTCCACCATGAAGAGGTGTCTGATTTATGAGCTCTGAGTTCACTACAGCGCAGAAGGACACGAGTGAAGATCCGGTACTCGAAGTGCGGAACCTGGAAAAACACTACGTCAAAAGCGCAGGTTGGATCGAGTCGCTGTTCACAGACGACGAGCGGGTCCGCGCCGTGGATGGTGTGAGTATCTCGATCGACAAGGGAGAGATCTTCTCTGTCGTCGGTGAGTCCGGATGTGGAAAAACCACTCTCGGCAAAACCTTACTTCGTGTGATCGAACCGACTGCCGGCGAAATTCGGTTTAACGGGACAGACCTCGCCTCGCTGTCAGACAGTGAGATGCAGACTATGCGTCAGCATCTTCAGATCGTGTATCAAGACCCGTTCGAGGCGCTCAATCCTAAGCGGACTGTCTGGGGACTGTTGTGTCAACCCATGGAGATCCACGGGATTACCGACTATCAAGAGCAGCGCGACCGGATCCACCGGGCACTTACCGACGTAAATCTCCTTCCTGTCACCGACTTCCTTGATCGCTACCCGGAGGAGCTCAGTGGCGGGCAACTCCAGCGTGTGCTGTTTGCGCGAGCGCTGGTGCTTGATCCTGAGTTCATTGTTGCTGATGAGCCTTCGAGCATGCTCGACGCAAGTGTTCGTGCACGTGTGCTGGATCTTATTGATGAACTTCGCGACGAGCGGAACATCTCGTTTTTTATCATCACTCACGACATCGGCGCAGCTAGGTACCTGAGCGATCGTATTGGCGTGATGTACCTCGGTCGGATTGTCGAGATGGGTGATGCCAATGCGATTGTTGATGATCCGAAACACCCCTACTCGAAGGCGCTCGTTGAGAGTATTCCTTCGCCGGACCCGCGGGAGCCGTTAGAGAGTTCGAAAATTGGCTCCGAGGTACCTGAGCCGATCGATCTTCCCAGTGGCTGCCGCTTTCATCCACGCTGTCCGATCGCAACTGAACACTGCCGCCAAGTCGATCCTGAGTGGCGTGAAGTGCCTACAGAGGAAGACGACGAACGCATGACCGAGTGTCACGAGGTCGAACCAAAACAGACCCGATGAACGACCACAAGTCCGACGACCTGTGACGTCCGGTTTCTTCCACTGTGTGCCGGATCAGCGGTTGACAGCAGTCCGCTTTCGTTCACGATAGAATACTGTTCCGTCGCGCTCAGCGGTGTACTGTACCGTCGCGAACGATCGACTTACTGAGCTATCCACCCGTGAGGTAATGGTTTCAGTTGGGAATGAAAGCGTCGTCGTTGTCTGACGGTCGATTGTCTCTGTGCTCAGCGTCTCGCGCTCAACGCTTGCTGTCGTCTCAGTCTTGTAGTCCAATGTGGCCTCTGAGAGTTGCTGTGAGTAGGCCCGCGACAGTGACACGGTAACGGTGTCGTCTGTATGCGAAACGGCCGTCTGCCAACTTGGTGACTCCGGCTCACTGTAGATGTCTTGTGGTGGGTCAAACGAGTATCTATCCTCAAACGTCGGACTCTCACTATGGAACCGACCAGGAAGCCGACATTCGCAGCCCGCAGTCCGAAGGGAAAACCCGGCACTACCGTCTGGAGGTGACACGTAAGGAAAGAAGGCGCCGCTGACGGCAACCCGGAGTGTGTGACCTGGCTCAAACACGTGGGACGTCGGCCGTAGCGACACGCCAACATCATGTGGTTCCCCGGGAGTCAACGGTTCCGTCGCTGCACCCGGCGTTCCTAACGGGTCGATTTTGCCGGCGAGTTCACAGCGACGCACACCGTGAGTGACGAGCTGACCGGTGCCATCCGGACCTACATCAACGATCCGAACCGCGACGAGCTGTGCGGGCCCGTCTGGGATGAGCTCAAGATGTACTTCTCCGCTGCCCGTTAGTTCGAACGCACCGTCAAGCGGCCCCGTTTCGTAGGTCAGCGACCGGTCATCGTCGGGGGTCGTGTCTAGATCCGTCCCACCGGGAATTTCGAATCCGATCGAGGCGGTTCCAACACTGTAGTCGACATGCCAACGATCTGTTGTACTGTCTGGCGTGGACACGTCGGTAGAGAGTCCGTCCGGCCCAAAATCAAAATCTACAGTGTGATCCTCGGCAACCGGCCACGACTCGAGAGTCCGCCACTCACCAGAGTGATAGTTCTCCTCATCAGGGCGTTCAGTCCAGTAGCGGATTTCTGGGTTGGGCTCTCGCTCGTCACCCTCGCGGAGGTGATGATCAAACCATGACTCAACCTCCCCGAGGAAATCGATGCGAGCGGCCTCTCCCTGCTCGGGCATCGTGTGGCGCCACGGGCCCAATATCACTTCTGTGGGAGCATCGATACGGTCCGAGTAGTCAACTGTCCCCCCACCGAACGCGTCGCGGTAGCCACCGACACCAAGTGTTGGGACTGAAATCTTCTCTACGGCTACGTCTTTCTCAGCCCAGTACTCGTCTTTTTCAAGATGAGCAAGATATTGGAAGAGGAACGGCTCACGATATTTAAGTGAATCAAGACGGTCGGCCCATCGTTCTGCCCACCCTGATACGTCGCGATTGACTGGCGGCTGGAGGGGGAGGTATTCGAAGTTTGGTGCCCACTGACCACACGTTCGGAGCGAGGCCAGTGCGCCGCCATCGAAGTAGGCGTCATAGATGGCTGCGGGTGCGTGAATAGGCACGATCGCCGCTAGCCCATCTGGATTCTGAGCTGCAATCTCGAGGGCCGTGGTTCCAGGATAGGATTTCCCAATCACGCCGACGCGGCCGTTTGACCACGGCCGATTAGCAAGCCACTCGACGACAGCACTCCCGTGAAGTCCTTCGGCTTCGGTAAATGGCTGTTCCACAAGGCCGTCAGATGCCCCGGTCCCTACGGCGTCTGCGATAACCACCTCGAAGCCCGCACGGACGAGGTAGCTAACCATCGGGTCTGACCGTGTATCTGATAGATCATCTTTGTGATACGGGGTGTAGATCAGTACGACTGGTTGAGGACTCTCGTCCGTGGGCTCGTGCCGTGTCGCACGGACGGCACCATTTTTGACCGGTATCTCGATGTCATCGTGTACGGTATGGTCGTTCATTGCCTTCCTCCGTGTATAGCTTCCACAAACTCAGCGGCGTTCGCCACGAGTTCTGCCCAGAGCTCTTCTCCCTTCGTCGCAGTAGCTAACGTCGGGTCACCGACGTGACCAGGGTCGCCGTCTGTAGGCGAATGTGCTGTGCTCGGGGTAATCACTCGATCGTCGTTCCCGATGAGATTTAGCGTTGAATGTGGGCCGGGATCGGCACTTGCCTTCTCGAATGCCGACGTATCAACGAGCTCCGGATAGCGAGCTAGCATAAACGATGTTTCAAACTCCCCACCATGCATCCCGTCTTCGGGGTCACCCTCTCGGAGTTGCTCATGGATAGATACTCCAAACCGAAGTGGGTCGATCGCCGCAAATGACGTATCTGAACATTGTGCGGCGGCTTGCTGCATCGCCGTCCTGATTGCTGGGAGATTTGCGATCCGATGGCCATTAACCGTAATGATGTTCTCAAACCCATGGCCTGCGAGACTTGCGTACACGTCGGTGAGCACCGACACAACCGTCTCTGTAGACAGCGAGATCGTCCCCGGGAAGCCAAGATGATGGTTCGCATCACCGTACGGGATAAGTGGTGCGGTCAACACATCGGCTGCTACGGCGATCTCAGTGGCTAACTCTCTCGCCTGGTATGCGTCGACGGCCAACGGCAGGTGTGGACCATGTTGTTCCGTCGAGCCGATGGGAACGATCACCGTTGGCGATTCGCGGTCGGTGATGTATTGCTCGACCGCGGGCCAGGACAGTTCCTCGAGTTTGTGTGTGTCAGTCATTGATCCTCGTGGTCGTCGCTCACTTTCTTGTCGAGGCGGTCCGCTTTGCGGTCGTCGGCTGTCCGTTTGCTAGGATTACCGTATCCGCCGCCGCCAGGAGTCCGGACTGTGATGGTTGTACCTGCCTCTACCTCTTGAGTAGTTTTGGCGGGTAACGGCTCACCATTAGCGAGGTTCTCACCCGCTGCCCCGGGCTCGCCGCCCGCAGCGCCCTGTGGACGACGACGCCGGCGCTCAGTCAGCAATGAGACTACTGCCTCGGTCTCGATGGTTACTGACCGAACCAGTCCCAAGCCACCGCGGTACTGCCCGTCGCCGCCACTACCCTCACGGAACCCATATTGTTCGACTGTGAAGGGATACTCAGCTTCTAGTACCTCAATTGGTGTGTTTAGCGTGTTAGTCATCCCAACTTGGACGCCGTCCATCCCGTCTTTGTCGGGTCGTGCGCCGAATCCACCGCCGATAGTCTCGTAGTATGTGAACCCTCCACGATCGCGGTTCCCAATAATAACGTTGTTCATGGTCCCCTGCGATGCTGCTGGCACACGTTCAGGGGCAGCCTCGGCGAACGCCGCGAACACCACGTCGGTGAGTCGTTGGCTGGTTTCAACATTGCCCCCAACGACCGACGCCGGTGGTGTCGGATTCACGACCGTTCCCTGTGGAGCGGTAACAGTGATGTCGGCGTAACTCCCATAATTCGGGGGAATCTCGGGGTCAGTGATACACCGAACTACAAAGTACACCGCGCTCTTCGCCACCGACAGCGGTGCGTTCATGTTGCCGGCACACTGGTCGGCGGTCCCTGTGAAGTCAACTTCGACTGTGGCCCCATCGACGGTGATGGACACCCTAATCGGTATCTCTGCGTCGCTCACGCCGTCGCCCTCAAGCACATCATGGGCCTCGTAAGTTCCATCGGGAAAAGCAGTCAACTCATCTGTCATCCGGGCCTGAGAGTAGTTGATAACCGCGCCGAATGCTTGGTTGACTTGGTCGCGTCCGTGCTCGTCGATAAGCGAGCGCAATCGGTCTTCAGCACGATCGTGGGCCGCAAGCTGTGCGCGAAGGTCTGCTCGCCGTTCGGTCCTGTTACGTACGTTCGCTAAAATCATCGCCAGCAGATCCTCGTTCAGCTCGCCTCCGGAGCGGAGCTTGACCGCGGGGAGGCGTAACCCCTCTTGGTAAATATCAGTAGCGCCGGCGGGCATGCTCCCGGGAGTCATCCCACCCATGTCCGCGTGATGCGCCCGTGTTACGGCGTAGCCGATGACATCTGATTCTGTTGCGATTGGTGAAACAATCGTCACGTCCGGGAGATGGGTCCCTCCCTCGAACGGGTCGTTCAGGATGTACGCATCACCCGGCTCGGGATCCTTTGCGGTCACGGCGGCAACGGCGTCCGGCATCGCGCCGAGATGAACCGGAATGTGCTCTGCTTGTGCGACCATCCGGCCGTCAGCATCGAACAGCGCAGTAGAGCAATCTTGCCGTTCCTTGATGTTCGGCGAGTAGGCACTTCGTATAAGTACCTTCCCCATCTCCTCAGCAATGCTCTCAAGTTTATTTCGAAACACCTCAAGAGTCACTGAGTCGATACTTTCGGCTGTCGAGTCGTCAACCGTCATCGTTGTACCTCCGTGAGTGCGAGCGAGCCGTTCTTTTGTACAGTTGCCTCCCACTCGGGAGGAACAACAGTCGTGCTTTCGTCTTGTTCGAGCACGGCTGGGCCGTCGATTGTGGTCCCGCTCGTCGTTGGTCGACGGTAGACAGGAGTTGTGTACTCCGTACCGTTGAACACGGCAGTATGCTCTGCCACTTTCTCGAAGGTTTCTTCTGTGAGCTCAGTCGCAGAAGCGCTCCGTGGGATCGTCGCGGTGACTCGGAGATTTACCACTTCAACTGGTTCCTCGGCCGTATAGCCGTACACTCTCTTGTGGGCCGTCTCAAATGCGGTCCGAAGTACGTCAGTCTCGATAGGCTGCTCCACGTCAACCTCAAGTTCGAAGCTTTGCCCCCGGTAGCGGAGGTCAGCTGAACACTGAAGCGATATGTCACCTGCGCTGCGGTCGGACGGTAGTTCGGCCGTAAGTTGCTCGTACACCGTCTTAAGTTCTGTTCCCGTTGTTTCCGACAGAGGCGTTTGATACGTTCGGACAGCGTCGTACGTCTCGTCGGCGTCGAGCAGACCGTACGCCGATAGCACGCCGCAAACGTGAGGAACAACGACGGTTCCGATGTCAAGATCATTCGCGAGCGCCGCGGCGTGTACAGGACCTGCACCGCCGAATGCGGCGAGACCGAACTCGCGGGGATCGTGTCCTCGTTCTACAGTGACTGAGCGGATCGCTCGAGTCATATTGGTGTTCGCAACGCGGAACACGCCTTCTGCGGCCTCTCGTGCGGAGTCGAGATCAGCTTCGTCCGCCAGCCGTTCAAGCGAATCAATAGCGGCATCCACGTCGAGCTTGAGTTCCCCGCCTAGTTGCGTCTCCTCGCTGAGATAGCCCAGCACGAGGTTTGCGTCCGTCACCGTTGGCTCTTTGCCCCCATGACCGTAGCAGGCGGGCCCTGGCTTCGAGCCTGCTGACCGAGGTCCTACACGGAGTGCGCCACCAGCGTCGACCCACGCGATGCTCCCACCGCCAGCTCCAACAGTCGTCACATCAACCATCGGAACGCGGATTGGGTGGCCATCGACCTCACTTTCTGTGGTCCGCTCCACGCTGCCATCTCGAATGAGGCTCACGTCGCTCGACGTACCGCCCATATCGAATGTAACGAATCCCTCAAATTCGGCTTCTCCTACCGTTGTCCCATTTGCTCCAACGACGCCCGCCGCGGGACCAGATAGTACAGTTTGAACGGCGTGGGTACGAATCTCACTTGCCTCGGCGATTCCACCGTTGGACTGCATGATTCGGGGCTGAGGCAGCCCCAGATCGCTAGCACGCTCCGCTAACTGTCCGATGTAGGAGTCGATCACCGGCGTAACGTACGCGTCAACGGCTGCTGTTGATGTCCGCTCGTACTCGCGGAACTCGTTGAGAACCTCATGAGAGGCCGACACCGAGACATCGAGTGCCTCCCGAAGCCGCTTGGCTACGAGCTGTTCGTTGCTCGGATCAACGTATGCGTGAAGGAAAGAGACAACGATGCTCTCGACATTCCGCTCGCGTATTTGCTCTATAAGATCATCGATCACGTCCGCGTCGGGAACCGTTCGATCGCCCTCTATCGTTGTCCGCTCTGGAAGCTCGAACCGGTTCCGACGCTGTATCAGTGGTGTCGGCTTCTCAGCGTCAAGATCGTAGAGATCTGGACGCGTCTGCCGACCCACTTCCAGTACGTCACGGAAACCGTCCGTGGTCACGAGTGCCGTTTCGGCGCCGTCAGCTTCGAGCAGGGCATTGGTCGATACCGTCATCGCATGTGAGAACTCGGTGATCTCGGACGGGTCAATTCCTGCGTCCTTACAGGCCTGCTGGATCCCACGGATGACACCCTCGCTCTGGTCTGTCGTCGAGGGAACCTTTGTCGTTGTGAGCGTGCCCTCTGCGATGAGTACCACGTCGGTAAACGTACCGCCGACATCAACGCCGACGGCCGTCGTCATTGTTCCTCGCTCGACCGAGCACCGCCCCATCGATTTATGCCAACCATTGAGCGTCTGTCGGCTCGTGTGCCGTGCTTCATTGATATGTTGTACCAAGGATCTCTCCTAGAAAAGAGTAATTAAGATGGGAGCATACTCTGTATGACTCTGAATGAAACTAAACCTCTGTTATAAGGACCTTTGAGATACCTTCTGAGACTTCTACCTCGAAGTCCAACTTCTCAGTACTGCGCTTAATGAAACGAGTCATGAACCACTTAATCTTCTCTGTTGGGAAGACAACATGGTACGTGTCGTTATTCGCTCTTCTTGCGGTCAAGAAACCACAGAATGACAGCCAATCGAGAATGTCTGCGAGGCAGGTAAACCGCGTGCCATACTCATCGGCGTGGAACTCAGCAACTTGGTCGATTACCTGCTGAAATTCAGGTTTGGGTTCACCGCTGTCAAGTTCAACACTGTCGAGTAAGCCATGTAAGAAGTCGATGTCGAGCAGGACGTGCTCACCACCTGACAGCATCCTGTGGTACTGCTCTAAGTCGACGTTTGTCTTCGAATTCGCTACTTGGAAGTTTGCCGCGTAGAAGACAATAGCTCGCCGCACGGTCTCGCTTTGTCCTTCTCCAGTCTGCTCAACAAGTTCATCGAGATCTTCTCTCGACTGTTCGTCCAGAGAAATGGTGAGTCTATCTCCAGCCATACCCGATGTCTTACGTCCGCAGTCAAATATGCGCCGGTGGGGTCCAAAGTGGCATACTGCTGAAAATAAGAGTGAATTGCCGAACACAGAGGCTACAGTCAGACAGGTCGTGATTCACTCATCCTATCTGTGGTTCAACCGAACTGCCGTGTGTACTCACCCGGAGACGGACCGGTATCCAGTAGTGGATAGTTTTGCTCGCCAGTTCACGTAGTGATTCTCGCCCCACTCGTCGTGTGGTCGTCGGAACAGTGATGTGGCGATGGCTGGTTTCTCCTACGTCACATCCGAGGCAGGGAGCAATTGTAGGTCTCGTTTCGGCACTCGTGATACTTCTCATTGTCCTGCTGCTGTTCAGCCTCCTTCACCTCGCTTGGGATTTCATCGGTGCTGGGTGGTGGGCTCCCGAGAGCTATCTCATTTTTGATCCGACACCTCACGCCATACTCCGTCCGGGAGCCACGGGGCCGTAGAATTGCCCGTGGAATCCGAACGGGAGACGATGCGGGAGCTCGGCTCGGCCGAGTTCCTCGAGCGTCTCGGCGTTGAGACAGACCAACCGGGAGCGGTCTGCCTCGGGATCTAATACGACCGAGAGCAGCACCCCGTCGTCCTCGTTTTCTGCCTCAGGCGCGGGGACGAACAGCGGTTCGCCTGGATGAGTACCTGACTCGCGCCAGCGGTGGGCCGTGCCGGTGTCGACGTCCACCTTCGTGATATCTGTCGGTAGACTTGACGCTCCGTCAGTTTCGGCGAGGTAGACGTATCGGTGGGATGTACCGTTAACCGCTCGGTAGTTGATCACTGGGAATTCAACTGGACCACGGTGGAGTGGCTCTCGAGTTGCCTCACCGCCGGACAACGGTACCGTGTACCGACACAGGTCGCCTCGTGGAAGGTCCGGATCGTCGCTCCGGAGGTTTGACAATGCGAGTCCGGTCACTGCTCGATCATCGTCGAACGCAACTACATCGACGACGAGCTCGCCATCATGCTCGAACGCGTTCGCGTGGTGATAGATGAACGCCGGTGACGCCGACGCGGTTGCCACGTGTTCACCGGTCGAGCGATCGAGGATGACGAAGCGGAGGGGCGTCGACAGTGGGTAAAACGCGTCAAGGAACGTCTCCTTCGTTACGGTACCTTTGAGGAGCTGCGTGGTATCCAGCCCGTACGCGTTTACCGTCACGACGACGTGCTGGTCGGTCACAGCGAAGGAATGAATGTACGGTGCCTCGTCGAACTGAAGCCGACTCAGCGGGGTCGGCGTCCCACCGTCTCTCGGCCGCTTGAACACCGTATACACCGTGTTGCGACCATACGACACCCCCAGATTGATGAACTCTTCCGCGACAGGGTCGTAGTGAACATGAGCGAGAGTCAAATCGCAGTCCAATCCAGCCGTGAGATCGATTCGTCCCGTCGTTTCGAGCGTGTCAGGGTCGAACGTCAGTGCTGTCGGTGACTCAGTAACCGCCGCGAATTCGTCGCCGAACCGCTGGATACCGATGACTGGGTTGTCCGGAAATGTCCCATCGAGAACTTGACGCAGTCGTGTCCAGACCGATCGATCGGGAGGTGTTCCTGGGAACGGGGTTCGGACGCCGCCATGATCCTGTGCGAATGCGTAATCCCGGCTCTGGACAAATTTGTTCGCGTACCTAACCTCACCGTTGTCAATCCGAAAGCGCCGGAGCATGGCGAACGGGTCGAACCAGTGTCGCAGCCCTGTGTCGCCGGCCTCGAACTGTCCCGGCCCGTTCCCGATGAGATCCCCAGAGAGCCAGTCTGGAAACTCCCCAGTAGTGGGTAACTGTTTGTCCTCGATCTCTTCACGCTGCGTGCGGAAACCGGCGCGATAATCTCTGTGTTCGCTCACACGACCCATTGGAACTGATGTGGCCTATTATCATCGGTAGTTGTGTAGCTCAACCGTGGCGCTGCGAGCAGCATCTCATATCTAATGCGAACCTAATAACTGCCTAAATTTAAACGAACCCTCATAACAAACAGAACCACGATATGCTAGCTTCGGGTTGGTTGAAATCAAGCTAGATATCTCTCACTTATGCCAATAGATAGCCAACGTATACTTGACAGTCTACATACTATATGTCGTTTGTTCGCATGTAGGCCTCAGGAGTCAACACTGTACACACAACACATAAGATATACTATCAATCTTTATTAGTATAATTATATTATATGTATTCGGGCAACTAGGCCGACAATATATGGCCTGTTAAATAAGAATTTCCAATAAAAATAATTTTATTTGTAGAATTTACAATACAGAACTAAAATAAGTATTTGAACTACAAGTATATCTAAGTAGCACAGCGCGCTGTTAAGAAAATGATGCTCAAGGGGTTCTAACAAATATTTGCTCGGTTATTGGCCTGTGACGATAGGCTATAGCGCACAACTAAGATAAAAATAATATATTAAGAATTTACACTACTCACTAATACAGTCCCGATTACAGTTCTGATCTTCGGCTTGATCTAATATATAAATAATAGTATATTACTTGGTAGTATCAGAACTCATTGTCAACACGCAGTTACTCATACAAAACAAATTTTTATTATTGCTCATCTCTCATAGAAACTCTATGACTGAACAGCTTCTCAGGCCTAGTGTGAGTGTCCGTAGTGTGATTTTTGATCCTTCTGGTAGTATACTCATACTACAACGCGACTCAGATCATGATTGGGAACTTCCTGGCGGTCGACTAAGTTCCTACGAAGGGGTTTCAGAAGGTCTCCGTCGAGAGATTCGCGAAGAAACCTCTCTTTCAATTAACATCAAAGATATCTTACTCGCTAACTCATGGATCAACGACCAGAATAACGACCGACTCGGGGTATATTATGTCTCCAATGCTGAACGGAAACGAGTCCGACTGAGTCAAGAGCATACTGACTTTATGTGGGTAACCCCAACTGAAGCTACGCACAAACTTTCCGCAGCACAAGCTAAAGCCATTCAATTATCCTG
Organism: Halorubrum sp. SD690R; assembly: GCF_005435035.1. Classification (NCBI taxonomy): domain Archaea; kingdom Methanobacteriati; phylum Methanobacteriota; class Halobacteria; order Halobacteriales; family Haloferacaceae; genus Halorubrum; species Halorubrum sp. SD690R. The sequence goes on from NZ_SGTV01000007.1 coordinate 77,522, forward strand.
TGACAAACATGTGAGTAAGCCTGTTCTAGATATCTGACCCATTCTACTCCTAGTAGCTGTCATTCATCAATACGTTCCTCCACTCCTCCAGTATATACCAAATTTATTTACCATTATGTGCTCATTCGGTCGTATGGAATTAGCAGACGCTAATGTCCTCGTAACAGGTGGTGCGGGACTTATCGGGAGTCACCTATCAGCCAAACTTGCTGAGAACGGGGCGTCAGTACGGGTCGTTGACGATCTCTCGAAGGGAACTCAAGCGAGGGTGCCCAACGACGCAGAGTTCATCCACGCGGATCTCACGGATCCGCAAGGCGTCGCAGAGGTTCTTACTGAAGAAATTGACATCGTGTTTCACCTCGCAGCATTCACGGACACGAATTATGACAACGACCGGAAGTTGTTCGAAGAGAACACCGCGATGACATACAATATCCTTGAACGTATGGAAAACGTCGGTGTTTCTAACATCGCGTTTACCTCTTCTTCAACGGTTTACGGTGAGGCCCCACGCCCAACGCCTGAGGACTTTGCGCCGATGGAGCCAATCTCTATCTACGGGTCATCAAAACTGGCCGACGAAGCACTCCTCTCGACGTACGCCCATTCGTATGATTTCACGGTCTGGGTCTTCCGGTTCGCGAACATCGTTGGCCCTCACCAGCGGGGGACGGTGATTCCGGACTTCATTCAGAAGCTCGCCGACGATCCGTCCGAACTCACCATTTTGGGCAACGGTCGGCAAGAGAAATCCTATCTTCACGTCACTGAGTGTGTTGACGCGATTCAACACGTTATCGAAACCACAGCCGACGATCTCAACACGTACAACCTCGGCACCCGCACGACCACTTCGGTAACAGAGATTGCAGATATTGTGAGCGACGAGCTAGAACTTGACCCAACGTACTCATTCACTGGTGGCGACCGCGGGTGGACAGGCGATGTTCCGAAAATGCGACTCTCAATCGAGAAACTCTCAGCGCTTGGCTGGGAACCAACACTTTCGAGTCATGAAGCAGTTCGACGTGCTACCCAAGAGCTCGCTTCTGAAATGATCTAATACGCCGCTTAGGGCATTTTCGGAACACGGCATCCTGTTTGCCACTGCCGAGCGCTCGTTCACCGATAGACGGTTATAATGAGACACAAACTAATCGTCACATCTGTTTGTGTGTTGATTACCCCTATCGCGATAGCTGTAAGAGTTATACTGATCAGTAGTAGAAATATCGGTCTGAACAGTTTACTGGGCATGTGCTATACTGTACTCTGTACTACTAGAACGCTCTGTTTTTAATGGCACAAACAATCATTTTTTGATAAATTACCCTTTGATTGTGGTATTCTTTTCATCGCAGAACGTGCCGCACATGCCCCGTGAGTAGCGATGCGGTTTCAACTCGCCTCACGATGATTCGTCGTCTGCGCTCGCAGAACTATCCACCTGTCTTGGTCGGCGACCTTCTTCACTATTCATAAGCTCAAGTTCAGCTGCGCGGATTGTTTCGAGTAACCGATCGGGCCGTGGCTCTGGCTCATGAATCCCGTGCTTAATCATATACTTACGAACCGTTTGCGCTGTCACCTCAACATCAAGCGCTTGCCGCATCTCTTCGAACGTTGTGTCTTCATCATACACTGCTGCTAGTTGCTCTGGATCTTGGTACTTCGGAATCTCTCCTTGAGATTCTGTACTACTCGATGTCTGATCATCCGACTCGGTAGTCGGTTCAGAGGTTGCGTCCCCAACTGGCGCTGTTTCAGTCTCGCCGCTCTGCTTCTCTTCGCTACGGCTCTCTGTTCTCTGTGCTGGTTGCTGTAATTGAGGGTCCGACTGATCTCTAATTTCTTCACTGTTGTCACGAGTGTCTTCTGGTTGACTTTGTTTCGGCGTAGACTGTGCTGTCTCAACACTAGGTCGATCACGACTGCTAATCTCCATCACCAGCTCGAGCCGTAACTCGTTGTCAACAAACTCGGCACGATCTGATTTCATCCGAGCTCGGTCCAGTCCGTTCACACGGTTGAGCGGAATTGCGACTTGTACCCGTGCTTCGTACAACTCACTACCAGATTGAATCTCAACACTTCTAATCTTCGTCGATGTGGCCTCGATGGCTGCGGTAATTGAAGCTAGGTTGCCGAGCCGCCTTTCACCGGCACTGTCTCTCATCTGATTATACACTCTCGCGACAACATAAGTACAGTTTGCTTCTTGAGCTTTTGATCGGGCCGATGCGGCCTTTCTCTACTCAATAAGAGTGGTGGTTCGGTTGGGCGAGACTCTTGATCTGAGGCTACTGGTGATTGGGGAGCGAATTTATTGGCTTCAGCCGACGAGTGAGGCATTCGTTACTATGTCGCCTTCTTTTTTGAGCGGCATTCGGCACAGAGACTCCGTGCTGAGATCCCCCGGCCTAGTATTTTGCCGCACTTACAGCGCGGGGCGTCTGTTTTTTCGGCCATGTTCTTCATATCTCCCATGCTGCTGTATAATATTTTTGCTTGGGTTAACTCCTCTAACGGCATTTTTGTGACGAGTGGCCGATCGCACGTCATCTCTACGTGGATTATATTCTGTGTTTTTCAGGTGTGGCTGAGCAATGTGGGCCGCTGCTCAGGGCGTCACGCGACCAACGATGTTCCGTCTAATCGTTCGCCGTCGACATCGACATTCATCAACTCAAGAATTGTCGGGACGATATCGAGCAAATCAACGTCCGTTAACGCTAGGTCTGGGTCCGTCGAAAACAGACACGCGTTCTCAAATTTGTGCATCCCGTTTCTTGGTCCCGTCCCAAACACTTCGTCCTTATCCGTGAATCCGGCTTTCAGATCGTATCCGTCGGCCGGAATGATGACCAGATCCGGCGCAATCTCTGTGTCGCCGCCACTGAACGCATCCTCTCCGCGAACAATCCGGCGACAGACGTTCCGTCCATCTGGCCCAGTTAATTCTTCGAGGTCCGCAATTAGATCATCACGAACAGACTCATACTCGGCGTCTGGGACTGCTCCATCTGGTTCTCGACCAGCTAGGTTGAGGAACACACGACCAGGAATCAACGAATACGCCCGCGTCGTGCTGTTAATATCTCCCAACTCGTCGTGATCCTCGGTCGCGTACTCAAGCCATCCCTCCTCTTCGAGCCATTTGTTGAGATACACCTCATGCGTTAGGTGAGTAAACCCGTGGTCGGACGCGACGATCAGCGTTGTCTCCGAATCGATTAACTGTCGAACCTCTCCGATATACGCATCAAGTGTTTGGTAGAAATCGAGGAACTCGTCAGCATACTCTCCGTCGGTTGCGTAATCACCAAACAGGAAATGATTCACCCGGTCGGTCGTCATGTAGACCCCGAAAAAGAGGTCCCAATCATCTTTCTGAAGATAATGTCGGAACGTTTTGTGGCGTGCTGAAATCGTCTTTTCGGCATCACGGATGAACTCAGATTTATCATTGTCATGGCCTAATTTTGCGTTCACATCGATTTGGTACCCGAACCCCTCCACAACTTGCTGAACATCTCCATCGCCGGTAGCCTTCTCGATTGAGGGAGACAAGAAACCCGACACGTGTCGTTGGATCCGTGTCGACGGCGGAAACGTCACGGGGACGTTGAACACAGACGCGTCCCGGCCCTCATCTGTCACCATGTCCCATACACGTGGGGCGCTCACGTGACTTCCCATCGGCACATACGTCTCATAGCTCCCTGGGTCACGGTCTTGAAACCCGTATACGCCAGTTTTTCCGGGGTTTGTTCCCGTAGTTAACGCTGGCCAGCAGGCGCTTGACTCGGGCGGGACAATGCTGGACATCTGCCCACCGCTCCCAGACTCAGCAATCTCAGTGAGGTTTGGGAAGACCTCAGGATGTTCGTCAATAAGCTCATACGGCACTCCATCAATCCCGAGGAAGACGACACGACCGCTCGAGTCGCCCCCGAGTTTATCGAAAAGTCCCATACCGGAAGCCACAGACGCAGTAATAAATAGCCTTGTATACGTGTAATTTGAGCTAGTTGTTTACCATATCGACGCTTTCACAACAGTGAGATTGTCACAGCAAGCGCAGCCCCTCCAGCAGCGAGTGGAGCAATCATCCAGACAGCGAGTACTCGGGCAACCATCGACCCTTGGAAAAGCGTCACTGCCGAGGGGTGAACAGCGTAGGACGGTGTTTTTTCACACCGAACCGTCTCTTCACGAGTCGCCGGTGGCGAGGGCGCAACGCGAGACTTGCCCCGCTGTGCTCGGCCCCATCCCAATCCGATGATTGCTGTGACAGTCGAGAGCGCGAGACTGGCCGGAATTCCAAGGTATGATAGTCCAGTCGTGATTGTTGCGCCGATCGTCGCCACGACGACAGCCGCTGTCATTGGTAACGCTGTTAGATCGCTTCCGACTGTCGCCATGGTTCGACGGGCAATTGTGAAGGCACCGAACGATATCGCGCCAACTGCGACGAGGATAGCGGCATCAAGCGAGACCATTCCGCTCCCAACGAGCGGTGCCACAGCGTTTGCGACGTTGCTGGCTCCCGCAGAGAACCCCATATAACACGCAATCACCAGGAGCAGCACGGTTGACCAGATATCAGAACTCGATGCGTCCTCAGCGATCTCCAGCTCCGGCCGTCCCGCTGTCCAACGCAGTGTCACTGGACTCGTCGTTGGCTCCGAAATCCCTCCGAAGGCCGCAATTTCGTCGTACTTCCACCGGCCTATCGCCGCGGCAATCCCGAACGCGAGCAATGGTGCGACGACCCACCACCGTGCGATTCTGACAAGCACTCCCCACTCAACACCCGCGTTGCCAATTCCCATTCCAACCATGGCACCAACCGCGACCATCGATGTTGACGTGGGAATGCCCAGAACGTTTGCCACGAGCAACGTCAGGCCGATACACGCTAAGACGATGAAGCCCGCTGAGAGGCTAAAAACAGGGGTTGCGACGATATCGTTCCCGACTGTCGTTACCACGTTGCGACCGATGGTCCACCCACCGATAATCGCACTGATACTCATCAACACGCCGGCACCAACCTGTGTGATTGCGTTTGCTCCGATCGCCGGCCCGAACGCGACACCGGTCGACGACCCGCCAATGTTTATGCCAACAAATGCGGCGAGAAACACTCCAGCAATCAGCAAATCTTCCATTTAGTCTCATATATTTTCCGAGACTGTGTAAAAACTGGGGTATTAGCGACTGTCCAAACACGGAAAGACTCTTTTTATTCGGTGAAAGCACTAGTCGTATGGCAGCCGACACCTCAGTCGATGTCGATGTATCGTATACCGACGGCGAAGGCGAGGGCCCGGCCGATTACCCGTCGCTCCAGCACAAAATCGAGAAGGCGATCGACGTCACCAAAACCGGGCTCGAGGAGTACGACAACCCCGCGGTGATGTGGACCGGGGGGAAAGACTCCACGCTGACGCTGTACTTCATCAACCAGGTCGCAGAAAAGTACGGCTACGAGAAGCCCACCGCCGTCTTCATCGACCACTACCAGCACTTCGACGAGATCATCGACTTCGTTGAACACTGGGCCGACGAGTGGGGCGTCGAAATCGTGTTCGCGCGCAACGAGGACGTGGGCGCCTACGCCGAAGCGCAGGGGCTCACGCCCGGCGACGAGATCCCCGTCTCGGCGCTTTCGGACCACAACAAACACCACGTTCGGGACATCCTCGAGTACGAGGAGGACACCTTCCCGTTCCTGCTCGACACCTACGTCGGCAACCACCTGCTGAAGACCGTCGCGTTGAACGACGCCTTAGAAGAGTACGACATCGACGGGGTTATCTCGGGGATCCGGTGGGACGAACAGGACGCCCGCGCCGACGAGACGTTCTTCTCTCCGCGCCACGACCCGGAGATCTACCCGCCGCACGACCGGATCCAGCCGATCCTCCAGTTCGACGAAGCCGACGTCTGGGACGTGTTCTGGAGCTACGTCGTCCCCGACACGGTGACGGCGTTCCCGGACGACGGCTACGTCCCTGACACCGACGACGACCTCCCCGACGGCGTCAGTCAGGACGAGATTCCCATCTCGCCTAAATACTTCGCCGGGTTCCGTTCGCTCGGCAGCGAAGTCAGTACGGAAAAGACGGAGAGCGTCCCGGCGTGGAAACAGGACCTCCAGAACACGACCGAACGGGCCGGTCGCGCGCAGGACAAGGAGGACCTGATGGAGCGGTTGCGTGACCTCGGCTACATGTAGCGCGGTCCGTGCCGGTGTTTTCTGTTTTCCCCGACTCTGCTCCTCGGGAACCCCAGTCTCGCTCTGCCGCCGGTGCGGACGCCCGGTCCAACTGCCGCACCGGACCCGTGAACTGACACCGATCTCGCGCACACTCTCTCGACACCCACGTCCACGGTTCACTCCGACGTTTGATTCGGTATCCGCAGTCGTTCGTCCTCATCCCCGACCGAATCGAACGTCGTTTCGAACACCGCGGTAGTTTACGAACCCACATTTACACCCGTATGACCGTAATGGTTATACGTCAGTTGGACAGCAGACACTTGTTACCGCTTCTCAATAGTTTACGCCCATACGTCTGTAATGGTTGTTTATCTTGTATGTGCGGATGTTTCTAATATCTGGTGTATTTATCGGTGAAAGGAGAGTACGACCGAGACGGGCCGCTCGCGTGTTTTCCACGAGGGCCGCGGGACGTGCCACACGTATGAGTGGGGCGGCCGCTCTCCTGTCGAACCGCCACAATCCCCAACACCGCGGCTCAGTGCCGTTGCTCACACTAGATTTTTATGCCCGCTAGGTGACTGCGTTACGTGTATGAAAGACAGACGCATTCTCGTCACCGGCGGAGCAGGATTCATCGGTTCGAACCTCGCGAACACCCTCGCGTTGGACAACGACGTCGTCGCCCTCGATAACGGCTACCTCGGCACGCCCGACAATCTCGACGACGGCGTCGAGTACGTCGAGGCGGACGTGCTCGACGAGGAACTCCCAACGGACGTCGACGTCGTCTTTCATCTCGCCGCGCTCTCGTCCCGGCAGATGCTCGAGGAGAACCCCCGCGAGGGCGCCCGCGTAAACATCGAGGGGTTCGTGAACGTCGTCGAACAGGCGTACGCGGACGGCTGTGACACGATCGTGTACGCCTCGACCTCGTCGGCGTACGGCAGTCGAACCGAACCCAGCCCCGAGGACATGGACCTCGACGCGGCGACCGGCTACGACGCGTCGATGCTCGGCCGAGAGCGATACGCCGAGTACTACAACAACTTCTACGACGGGCTCTCGCTCGCTGGCATGCGATTTTTCTCGGTGTACCAAGGCTACAGCGGCAACGAAGCGCACAAAGGCGAGTACGCGAACACGGTCTCGCAGTTCGCGGACAAAATCGCGGCCGGTGAATCCCCGGTATTGTGGGGTGACGGCTCGCAAACCCGTGATTTCACTCACGTGGACGATATCGTTCGCGGACTCGAGACGGCGGCCGATCACGACCTCGCGGGCGTGTACAACCTCGGCACCGGCGACCCGTACTCGTTCAACGAGATGGTCGAGCTGATCAACGACGTGCTCGGCACCGCCGTCGAGCCAGAGTACGAACCGATCCCCTTGAACAACTACGTCCACGACACGTGTGCCGACATCTCTCGGATCCGCGAGGCGACGGGGTGGGAGCCGCGGATTCCGTTCGAAGAGGGCGTCCACCGCGTCTGTGAACCGTATCTCGTCACCCAGTAGCCGTCGCGGTTCTCCCACGGCTCGTTTTGCCGTTTCCGACCGCAGCCGAGTCACAACCCGTCCGTATCGGTGCTCTCACTCACCGTACCCGTTCTCCCCGTACCCGCCACCGGCACCGTATCCGTCGGTGGACGCGACTTCGACTCTCGTGGCTCCCATCGAGACCACGACAACCCCAGCCAACAGTTGTCGTCGTCGCATCACAGCGTTCCGAGTCCATATTTGTCCAAATAACGGCCCAGTAGATCAGACGTTCGGCACACACCGACAGATTAGGTGGTTTATTACAAATATTTTTATACGAGTCTCGGGAGTTACTCTAGTGATAGACTCGCATGGACTGTGACCCGTTCGCCTGAGACCGGAGCGCCCAAGAGCCGTTCCGATCGGCGACGGCACGATCTCGATACCGGCGCGTGACGCCGTCTCCATGTGTCCCGAACGCAGAAGCCACCAAATCAACCTAATGACGTCGACAGACGCACGAGGCACGCAGTCAGTAACCCCAGTACAGCAGCCCGACGAGCCGGAGTCGCTTCTCGTCGGGCCGGAGGCCGACGTGGACCCGACGGTCAGCGTCGTCATGCCGACGATGAACGAAGAGGAGGGCGTCGCTGAGTGTATCGACCTCGTCAAGGCCGCGGTGCGACGGTCCGGCTACCGGACTGAGGTCGTCATCAGCGACGATTCGACCGACCGTACCCCCGACATCGCGCGCGAAGAGGGCGCGGTCGTCGTCGAGCCGGACGAGCCCGGCTACGGGTACGCCTACCGGTACGCCTTCGCGCGCTGTCGCGGGGAGTACATCATCATCGGCGACGCCGACACCACGTACGACTTCGAACAGTTCCCGCGACTGTTGAAACAGGTCGTTGAGGGCGACGCCGACATGGTCATGGGGAGTCGCCTGGAGGGCGACATCAAGGACGGCGCCATGCCGGCGCTCCACGAACACGTGGGTAACCCGCTGTTGACGAAGTTCTTGAACGTGTTCTACGGAGCGGGTGTCAGCGATGCGCACTCCGGGTTCCGAGCGTTTCACGCCGACGTCCTCGACGAACTCGACCTCGAGACGACGGGCATGGAGTTCGCCTCCGAAATGATCATGGACGCGGGCGCGCGCGACCTCACGATCAAGGAAATCCCCATCACGTACCACGAGCGGGAAGGCGAGGCCACGCTGGAGAGCTTCCGCGACGGCTGGCGCCACGTTCGGTTCATGCTCCTGAACGCGCCGAACTACCTGTTCTCGCTCCCCGGTGCCGTTCTCGGGATCGCCGGGCTCTCGCTGTTGCTGTCCGGCACCACCGGGGTCACGCTCGGCGGCGTCTCGCTCGGGACCACGGCAGCGATCACCGGCTCGCTGCTCGTGCTCGTCGGCTATCAGGCCGCGAACATGGGCGTCTTCGCCACGCTGGCGAGCGATCCGATCCAGCGCCCGAACGACGTCGTCACCGAGACCGTCATTCAACGGATGAACCTCGAACGGCTCTCGACGGTCGGCTTGGTCGCGTTCACGGCCGGCGCGCTGTATCTCACCTGGGGTGCGATTGGGTGGGCCACAGGGAACGTCGCCCTCGTCGCTGCGACCCCGGGACACGTCATCGCGCTCACGGTGATGATTCTCGGCGTCCAGACCGTGTTCAACGCGTTCTTCATGAGCGCGGTCGACGACCGGGTCTCGGCGGCCTGACGAGGCGATCGACGGCGCTCGATACGCGTCGCTGGTATCGTTCGTCCCTCACTCGCCTCCCCGGTTCGGGTGCGCCGCCGCTCGCGTTATCGGCGTTCGACGCCGGCGATCTCGAACCTCGCGCCGCCGCCCTGACTCACCGTCACCTCGACCTCCCAGCCGTGGGCGTCAGCGATTTCGCTCACGATCGCGAGGCCGAATCCGGTCCCGTCGGAAAGCGTCGAGAATCCGTTCTGGAACACCCGGTCTTTCATCTCGTCCGGAATGCCCGCACCGTCGTCGGCGACGTAAAAGCCGTCGTCCGTCTCGCCGATCGTCACCGTCACGTCTTCGCCGCCGTGTTCGACGGCGTTCCGAACGAGGTTTTCGACGATCTGCTGGAGCCGCGACGCGTCGGCCCGGACCTCGCCGTCGAACTCGACCACGAGCTCCGCGTTCGCGGTCGACACGTTCTGCCAACACCGTTGACACAGTGAGTCGAACGCTATCCACTCTGCGGCGTCGACCTCTCCCCCGCTTCGGGCGAGCGTCAAGAGGTTCTCGATGAGCGCTTCCATCCGATCGTGGGCGTACATCACCTTCCTGAGCCGCTGACGGTAGTCTTCGTTCTGTTCTGCTACGTCTTCGTACAGTAACTCCACGTGCCCCGAGGCCACGTTGAGCGGGTTTCGGAGGTCGTGGCTCACCACTTTCGTGAACTCGTCGAACTCCTCTCTCGCCTCGGCGTCCCTATCGGTCACCGCTTGACCTGTGACGTCCCTCGTCGTTATCAGGTACAATCCCTCGTCGGTGGGCTGCGGCGATCCGACGGATTCGACCCGCTCGTACGTTCCGTCTCCCTTTTCGTATCGATACTCGACTGACCTGTCCGCTTGCTCTTTCTCTCCGGTCAGTGCTTGCACCATCTCGGAGACCCGCGGGCGGTCGTCGGGATGTGCGCGTTCGGTGACGTGTTCGCCTACCAACTCGTCTTGATCGTGTTCGAGGACGCGTTCCGCCGAGGCACTACTGTACCTGATTACGCCGTCCCCGTCGACGAGCGTGAGAACGCTCTCCGACCGGAGCGGAAGCGCCTCCAGTGGGATGGTCTGGTCTGTGCCAATGCCGCACATGCCTCTCACTCTGCGTATAGTCGGATGAGTGTACCGGATAAATGGATTTTTTATCAAACACGTATCAGACTTTCGCCTCCAGCGGGTTTCCTCGTCACGTCTGGGTGGCGTACAGCTCCGCGTACGTTCCGTCGTCCGACAGGAGCTGCTCGTGGGTCCCGTTCTCCGTGACGCTCCCGTCGACAAGCGTGTATATCCGGTCGGCGTCGTCGATGGTTGACAGGTCGTGTGCGATACTGATCGTCGCGTACTCGCTTTCTCGATCCCTGATCCCTTTGTACACGTCGCGTTCGATGTTCGAATCGAGCTCGCTCGTCGCCTCGTCGAGGACGAGGACGTCGGCGTCCTTGAGCAGGGCTCGCGCGATGGCGACCCGCTGTTTCTGCCCCCCGGAGAGCCGAGTCCCGTCCTCGCCGAGTTCCGTGTCGTAGCCGTCCGGGAGTTCCGGGAGGAACTCCGTCACTTGCGCGATTTCGCATGCTCGCTCGACTTCCCTGCGCGTCGCGTCCTGATTACCGATTTTCACGTTTTCTACGAGGGTGTCGTCGAACAGGAACGGCGCTTGGCGCACGACCGCGAGTCGCTCGCGCCACTGCTCGACGTCGAGCTCGTCGATGGGGGTGTCGTCCGCGAGGATCCGGCCCTCGTCCGGGGTCTGGAGCCGCCCGAGCAGCGAGACGATCGTCGACTTCCCGGCGCCCGACGGACCGACGAGCGCGACCTTCTCTCCCACTCCGACGCCGAACGCGACCCCGTCGAGCACGCGCTCGTCCTCGTAGGCGAACGAGACGTCGTCGACCCGGACCTCGCGGACGGTATCGACCGGCGTGTCGCCGTCGGCGTCGGGGACCTCCGTCTCGCCGAGTTCCGCTATCCGAGACCGCACGCGTATGAAATGCGGCAGTTGGCCGTCCAGCTGGTAGGTCATCGTGTTGACCTGGTTCACGACCGGTGACAGCCGAAATACGGCGAACAGGAACACACCGAGTTCTCCCAACGAGAGCGCCGTGTACTGAAACCCGACGTAGACGAGTCCGAAGACGACTACCGCGTTCGTGAACTGATTGAGGTTCTGTAACGCGGCCTGATTCCGCTGTAGCCTGACGCTGTCGCGGACGAACGCGTCGAGGACAGTGCGCATTCGCTCCATCAGAGACGGCCGCATATTAAACAGGCGAACGTCCCGCATTCCCTGCGTGCTGGTCTGTGCGATCGTTTGGAACCGCTCGTTCGCCTCCGCGACATCATCGCCCGCAGTGTACGCAGGCTCGAGTCCGTATCTGACCGCGAACGTGCTGATCCCGAGGCTGACGGCCGCGATCATCGTCAGCGTCGGAGCGAGGACTGCGGCGACAGCGAAATAAATTATACCGCGTAGCAGGACCTCGACGATGTTGAACGCCGCCATAGCGATGCCCGCGGACCGGTTCGTCTCGGTAACCAGACTGTTTAGTAAGTCGTCTGATCCGTGCCGGTCGAGGTACTCGATCGGTCCGTACATCAACGCCTCGAACAGATCCCGTCGAAGGTGCCGCTGATACCCCCGGCCGAGAATCGCCCGGAGCCACGCCGTGAAAAAGCTCAACCCGAACCGAACGCCCATGACGGCACCGACGCCGAGGATTAGATACTCGAGCGTGAACGGAAGCCCAACGAGCGAGTAGATCTGGACGAACGTTCCGAGCAGCCCCTCCGCGTTGGCCGGGTCCGTCGGTGACTGCGTGATCTCGATGATCGGGAGGAGAAACCCGAGGCCGATCCCTTCGAGCAGCGCGGTGACGAGACTCAAGACGACGATCGCGGCCCCGAGTCGGGGGCGGAACTTCGCGGCGCTGTAAATCGCGGACAGCTTCTCGCGAGTGGAAGCCTCCATACATTTTCTTCTCACCGCGGGGACATAGAAGTACTCCCGAGGTCACATCCGCCCGCGCCATCGGTGACCGCGGAGAACGTTTATTATGTAGCAAAACAGTTCATGTGTGACATCATGTTCGTGTTAACCGGATCCCCGTTTCCGGCTTGTGTTCGCGGGATCCGACTCGGGTGGAAAACGAACGTCTCGCCCGTGTGCGGGTGCGTACTCGACTGACTGATGGGACTATCACGTTCGACTACCGAGTCAGTGACGCCGGAAACGGAGTTCGTGCTCGGTCTCCTCCGGCGTATCGGGAACGCCGATGAGGTCGACGCTCGACTCTGCGAGATCGCTGCGGCCGGCCCGGACTGGGACGTGATACTCGATCTTGTCGCTCGACACCGCCTCTGTTCGGTCCTCAAACACGCGTTCAACGAGGCGGCGATTACGGCTCCAGACGAGGTCGTCGCCGCGCTTTCGGCCCGCAAACGCGAGACCGCCGTCGCGAACCTCGGCCACAGCAGACAGCTCTACGACATCGTCGAGCTGTTCGGCGAGAATGATATCGCGGCGCTCCCGTATAAAGGACCGGTCCTCGCAGCGGAGGCGTACGGCTCCGTCGGCGATCGGTCGTTCGGCGATCTCGACCTCCTCGTCGCTGCGGACGAGGTGGCGGCGGCCTGTGACCTGCTCGAGCAACGCGGCTACCGGCGGATCAACTTCGCGGACGTGCCGGTCGATCGGCTTGTCGACGGGACCGTGTTCCGGTGGGGGAAAGAGTTTCGATTCGTCGACCCTGACGGGGGCCTCCCGGTCGAGCTTCGATTCGGATTTATCGGCGGCAGCCGGTCCGATACCGAGATATTCTCGGACTTCTGGGAGCGCCGGACGCCGACCAGCCTCACCGGACGGAGTCTGTCGGTGCTTTCGCCGGAGGACCGCGCGCTCCTGCTACTCGTTCACGGGACCAAACACGGCTGGCGACGGCTCTCGTGGGTGTACGACGTCGCGCTGGTCTGTAGACAGGATGTCGACTGGGACGCGGTGCTGGCGCGAGCGGAACGGTACAGCTGGCTGCGCGCCGTGCTGTACGGAATCGGCGTTCTCACCGAACTAACAGGGCTCTCGGCTCCGACGGCGGTACGACCCCGCCTCGAGTCGTCGCGGCTGTGTTCCTGGGGAGCGAAGCAGACCGCTGCGCGTCTCCGACGAGACCTGACCGCAGACCTGACGAATCTCGAACCTATTACGACCGCGATATTTTTAAACGACGGCATGTCCGGCGTGGTCGCCGACGGTATTGACGAGGTCCTCGCGCCCCGGAAGGCGGATCACGAGTGGGTGACGCTCTCTCCTCGCCTGTACCCGCTTTATTACCTCGTTCGGCCGTTCCACCTCCTCTTCAGCACGATCAAACGAGTCGTGGGCCGGTAGCCGTTCCGTCGTCCACGCTCCATTCCTCGTTTCACAGGAGCCGGCGCCGAACCCGGGTCACATACTATATATTATCTGCCATGTGTGAACGTTAATTATACTCACCGTAGACATCGCCTGACTACCGGCATCGGGATTTATGAGCGGCTGTGAGTTAGATCCGGTAACTCACAGATGAAATCCAGCGCACTGACTACAGAGACGACGGTCGTCGCCGTCGACGACGCCCTCTCCACGACGATCGACGGGGAAACCGTGATCCTCCACCCGGATGTCGGGAAGTACTACGGGCTCAACGAGGTCGGTACGTTCGTGTGGGAGCTCCTCCAAGAGCCGCGATCGGTCGATGAGCTCTGTCGAGAGGTCGTCGACGCGTACGAGGTCGACCGCGACCGGTGTCGATCAGATGTCGAGGACCTGCTCGTAGAGCTCGTCGAAAAGGACCTCGTCCGGCTCACCGACGCGTAGCGAACACATGGCAGCGCCAAGCACCTTTCGCGCGTTCCTCTCGTCGCGGCCCGGCGACCAGGCCCGAATGGCGCTCGGAGCCGCGCTCCTCGTGTCGGTCTCAGTCGGATTTGCTCTCGGGTCGTTCTCGGGGATCAGGCGATACCTCCTCCGGCTCTGTGACCTCGCCGCGGCGGTCATTCCCGGGACGCCGTCCCCGGAGCGGATCGTCTCGGCGGTCGACGCGGCGGACCGTCACGTCCCCGGCCATCGGACCTGTCTCATGCGGTCGCTGACCGCCGAGGCCCTGCTTCGGCTGTACGGATTCGTGCCCGACCACCGGATCGGCGTCACGAGGGAGCGAGACACAGAAATGAAAGCACACAGTTGGCTTGAAATCCACGACGACGTGTTGATCGGCGACCTCGACGACCTGTCTCGCTACGAACCCCTTCCGTCGTTACAAATGTGGGAGCAGTTATGAGCGGGCTCGTCGCCGTCTTCACCCGTGACGAGGCGGGAATCGCTCGAGAGGACTTCCGAGCGACGCTGACGCGTATCGACCACCGCGGGCCAGACGGGAGCGGGGAGTGGTACGACGACCGCGTCGCGGTCGGCCACCAACAGCTCGCATCGACTCCCGAGTCGCAGTTCGATGACCAGCCGCACCGGGACGATGGCCTCGTCGTCACCGGCGATGTCCGGCTTGACAACCGAGACGAGCTTTTCGAGATGCTCGATGTCGACGGCGAACGCGGACGCGTTCCCGACAGTCACCTGTTGCTGGCGGCGTACCGCCGATGGGGTGAACGCTGCCCGGAGCGACTGATCGGGTCGTTCGCGTTCGTCATCTGGGACGCGGACGAAGAGGCCCTCTTCTGTGCTCGGGATCGATTCGGAGCTAAGCCGCTCTACGTCTACGACGGTGGTGACGCGTTCGCCGTCGCCTCCGAGATGAAGGCCCTCCTCGCACTCCCGTTCGTCCCCGCCGCCGTTGACGAGGTGAAGATCGGGGACTTCCTCGAGGGGACGTTCCACGACAAAGAACGGACGTTTTACCGGTCGCTGCGCCGGCTCCCGCCCGCCCACGCGACGCTGGTCCGAAGAAATGACGTTGACGAGTGGCAGTACTGGGACCTCGATCCGACACGGACCGTCACGCTCGAATCCGATGCCGCCTACGAGCGCCGTTTTCGTGAGCTGTTCGAGCAGGCCGTTGACTGCCGACTTCGTTCGAGCGGCACCGTCGGGACCGCACTCAGCGGCGGGCTCGACTCCTCGTCGATTACCGTGACGGCCCGAGAGTTGCTTCCCGACCAGCAGCCGCTGCACACGTTCTCGAATGTGTATGACGACGTGCCTTCCGCAGACGAACGGGAGTTTATTGAGTCCGTCACGAGTCGGGATAGGATCGACTCACACTACGTGTTTCTGGACGATGTCGGGCTATTTGAGGATCAGGAAAAGATGTTCGAACACTACGACCTCCCACCGCACGACGCGATGCACCACTCGATCTGGGCGCGGTTGGAACACGCTGACGAAGCGAACGTTGACGTCCTTCTCGAAGGAGCGCTCGGGGACAGCGCGACAGGCTACGGTCTCGGGTTGTTCGCGGAGTTGCTCCGGACGGGCCGGTGGCGGCATCTCCGACGCGAGTCGCGTGCGATGGCTGATATGCTCGATGTTTCCCCGCATAGCGTCCTATTCCACCACGCTGTAAAGCCACTTGTTCCTGACCCGGTACGGCAGACGTACTCGAACTTCAAGGGATGGGGTGGGATTTACGAACCTGACAACCCGACACTCGACCCGGCATTCGTCGATCGAATCGGCCTGCAGGACCGACTGCAGGACGCGAGTACTGATAGATTGGTACTCAGGGAAACCGCACGGCGACGACAACGTCGGTCGTTGCTGTACGGTATGATTACTGCGAGCTTGGAAACAACCGATCTCGAGTTCGCTGCGTTCGGGGTCGAACCACGGTATCCGTTTACCGACAAACGCTTGGTCGAGTTTTCCCTCGCGATGCCGCCGTCCCAGCAGTTGCTGAATGGACAGACACGGTCGATTATGCGTCGCTCGCTCTCGGATCTCCTCCCAGAGAAGATCAGCACCCGGCAGTGGAAGACCGATATGAGCGAAGCCGTTGTAAACTCGTTATCACTTGAACAGGACGGTCTCAAGCAAGTGTTTAAGAATCCGACTCGGCTTGAACCGTACCTCGATATGACCGAACTCCGTACAGCCTTCGAGCGATTCCCCGACGAGGGGGATACTCACGAGGTTAGAGCGCTTTTTAGAGCACTCTCAGTCACAAACTGGATAAAATCTTCTAGTTGGGTTGAATAGTATTGATACATTGTCCAGTTTATATTCTATTGTAACTAGTATAAGTATTATTTTATTATGTATTTAGTATCTGATTTAGAAAGATTATTTATACTCATTACGTTTATTTGTCTATTTATTATATTTACTACTTAATTATACTTCTCTATACATATGATCATCAGCGATTAATATATAATCGACAAAACCATTCTGGGTTATCGGAGCGCAGCACCGGTTTAAACAGTATATTTAATAAGTGTCACACTCGTCTGTGATATGCGATGTCGAACAAAAAATACGACTCGCCGAAAGTTACCGAATTCGGATCGGTTGAAGAACTGACCCACCAATTAAACAAAACTGGATCGAATAAAGATCAGTTCACTGATGACATCGATGATGCTATTGGCGAAACTATAGTCGGATCAACCGGTCCTGCACCCTGAAGCGGCGTCTCCCTAGTACTTTATTTTGTAATTGAGTTTATAGACGGTTCTATATCATCTCTACAAGACTGGTTACGCCGTATTTTACTCAGGTTCTTTTATATTTCCAATCACTAAATCCACGACCGAGGACAACTGTTGGTGAACCCGTGGCCGTTTCAATTTCTGGACCGGAATTGCCCTACTCAGACGGGAGCACTGATTAAAATTGGCTGCTGACTGTTTCGTATCTGATAGCAACCCGCGTGCGTACGTCCGTGAAATGAGGTTCAGTATCTGTTCACCCCCTGCCATCGGTTCGAGCGCACACTGCTCTCCGTCCGTCAATAAATAGCAACCACCCAACTGGGCGGGATCAGGAACTTCTTCGATCCGGAGCATCCGTTTCTCGTACCACGGCTCTTCCGATGGTGTCGTGGTCTTTTCGAGATTGAGCGCTGCGGCAGCATCCGACTTAAGCCGGAGTTGCGGAACGCCGGGCACGACAGTGGGAACGCCATCGTCGAAACATATCGCAACGACGTCGTCTTCAAGAACAGCGTACCCCTCCTTATCGAACGCCGCAGCGGTCGTCGACTTCCCAGCACCTCTCGGTCCGAGAAATATTGCCGCTTTACCCTCTATCGAGACTGCACTCGCGTGGAGTACAAGATGATCGCGCTGGTACAAAATTAGCCCGAGCAGCTCGTTCTCTATCAGCCGACAAAAGAATTCGCGTTTCGACGCCGGTTCATCCGACGGATCACACGTGATCTGCTTTCCATCTTCGACTAAGAACGATCCTACCGAGTCGTACGTCAGCCGGACAGAATCGGGAGTCGCCGCGATGCGCCTGCCGTCCGTGCCTTCCACAGACTCAGGGACTGGATCGACCGTGCCATGCCGGATCTCGACGTCTGGAGAGCCGCTGCTTCCTTCGACCGTCGGAAGCTCTGATAGTTTGAACTCCGATCGGAGCAGTAGGTCATACGCAGAGTACGTGTGCGTACGTACCACGGGTTACTCAAATTGTCGCGCTCTTCGGATTTAATACTGAGTGTGTTTGCTCCCCGTTCGACCGAACGATGACCAACGAACGCGCCGGGTATCTTGGGCCGGCATGAGGTGGCGAGTCGGTTCACAAACCGAAAACGCGTGCCGTCTCACAAGGTTTTATATAAAATACTAATTCATATTATGAACGTATGAAATCGTACGAAAAGCCCGAACTCAGCGAACTTATCGCGTGGATCGAATGCTCGTTTGTGGAGCGAGATCGCACGCCGCGATGAGCGATTGAAGTAAGAATCCACTGTCACTTGTGAAGGAGTTCTTCCAATCGATGTCTCAGTCGTACAAACAAAACGCATTTTAATTTAAAAATCGCCTACAACGCTATGAGTTCCGACGCCAACGCGAGCCGCTTCTCTCGAGCGTCTCTGAAGACAGTCGATCGACGTCAGTTCTTGACCAGTGTGACCGTCGGAATCAGTGGGATTGCGGGTTGCTCGACGAGAGACGTCATGAGCGGGCGGTCTGAGGAGACGCCAGAGGGTTTCGGCTCTCCGGACGCGACAATTCACTCGGGGTACGCCAGCACTGATATCGTCGTCCGGTCGCCCGACGATGACAAACGCGGGGAGGTCACGGCTGCTATCGCCGACACGACCGAACTCCGATACCTCGGACTGAGCGACACCGAAATGCTTCCCGCAGACCGAGGCATGCTGTTCGTCTTCGAATCGGAGCGGGACTTGTCTTTCGTGATGCGTGAGATGTCGTTCGGTATCGATATCCTCTATCTCGACGCCGACCGCACGATTACGGAGATACACCACGCGTCCGAGCCAGGCCCGAACGAGGACGGAAGCGAGCAGTCGTACCCGGGATGGGGTCAGTACGTCCTGGAAGTGAACTACGACTGGACGACGGACCGCGCGGTGGCGGCCGGAGACGTTGTCACGTTTGATTTATAACATTGCCCGGCAGTATGTGAACTGTTGGTAATGTACCTTTTTCACCGATGTCGACCTGTTGAGTCCTCTCGCTCGCATGGCTGCTTATCGGGTAGTCCATGACCGGAGCAGACGGCGCGTCCGACCTCCTCGCTCACTACGACCGGGAGCTCTGGTTCCTGACCGTCACGTTCTTTCTGTTTAGTGACCTAATCACGACGGGTCTCGGGGTTGCTTCCGGACGGGTCGCCGAGGCCGGACCTCTCGGCGCACCGATCGTTGCCCGACACGGTATGTACGGCATGGTCGCGTTGAAACTCGGCGTGTTGGGGCTATCGTACGCGGGGTGGCGACTCGTCCCAGTACCGGAGCGGATCGGTATCCCACTCGGATTGTCCGTTATCGGCGTTTTAGTCACGGTTTGGAACTCGTTCGTACTGTTGACCGTCCACGGATAACGACCGTCCTAGCACGGATAACATATTTGAAGCCTGAAATGACCTCGTGGGTAGTGTCAATGTAACGGTGATATTGAACGGCTGTTTTCCGTGGAGATAGGTACTCGGTATCATGGTACCGGGCTACAGTCCCTCGATATCTATTCTTTTCAACAAGATATATTCAAATTTGATAACCCCGCCCATGAACATATACCCCTTCGTTCAGGAGTGTCAGTCAGACAGCAATGAACCAAACGGTGGCAGTCACGAGCGGGACACGCGGCACGGCGAAGAGCACCTCGAGCGTCGCGCTCGGGCGCCTGCTCGCGAACGCCGGTCACGACGTCCTCCTCGTCGACTGCGATTTCGACGACCCGTCTCTCGCAGACCGATTGGATATTGAGGATTCGGCGGTGACGATCCAAGACGTGTTCGTGGGTGATGCGGCCATCAGCGACGCCATTCACGAGACAAGCGATGGGGTATCGGTCGTGCCTGCCTCGGCGTCAGAGGTCCCTGACCCGGCGTTGATCGCTACGTACATTCGAGCTCTCGACGACTTCGACGTCGTCATCTGTGACACGGGCCACCCGTTCAGCGACGCGACCACCGGTGCACTCGATGCGGCGGACGGCGTTCTCGTCGTCTCGACGCCGGACGCTGCGGCGCGACGAAACACCGCTATCCTCCACGAGGCGCTTCGGGATCGCGGCGGTCCGCCGATGGTCGGCACGGTGCTCACGCGGGTGTGCGAGGAGTCACCGCCCGCCGACTGGGACTGTGACCTACTCACCTCGATCCCGGACTCCGACGCGCTCCTCACCGGCACGCGGGCCCTCTGCGGGTCGAGGGATCCGGCGTCGGTCGCGTACCGCGAGCTCGCGGCCGAGGTCCACCGGTGGCTCGAATCCGACGCCGGAGATGACCCCGGCCCAATTGACCGGAACATCTGGCTGCCCCCGCCCGCGGACTCGTTCGTAACGCCCGGAGCAAGCCCCTCCGCGGGCGGAGACCGGGAGTCGAACGTCTCGGCCGTGAGCGACGGGGGTGACCGGTCCTCGACTGCGGCGTCCAGCGAGACGACCGCAACCGACGACGCGACGCCGTCGGCTCCCGACACTGAGAGTTCCGACAGCACGACGGACCACGAAGATGACGACGAAGGCCTCGTTATCACGCGACGAGGCGCGCTGACGGCGGCTGCTGCGGCGGCGGTTGGCGGTGTTTCAGCCGGGATACTGAGCGGACGCGAAGCACCTGACTTCGACTCGTTCGGATACGGTGGCGTCCCCGTCTCTTCGAACGAGTCGTCGACGGCAGCAACGAACGACACGACAACCGCAGGTAGTCCTCCAGCAACGGGATTCGATCGGTCAGACCTGACCACGGAGACCGAAGGAACAGGTGACACAGGCGAACGCTCCGAGAATCAAACCGATACGAACACTGGAAACGGCACCGAGACCGGTGAGGACCTGAACCGTGACGCGGGTTCCGAAACCGGAGAGCAGACAGATCCCGACGCGGACTCGGGCGGAGATACGACGACCGATACGGGCGGCGGTAGTGAGACCGGGACTGGCGGAACCGGAAGCGGTGGCTCGGACGGTGGTACGGGCGACAGCAGTGGGGGCGATGGAAGTGAGAACACAGGCGGCGGGAGTGAGAGCGGTGATGGGACGGACGACGGAAGTGAGAGCGGTGATGGGACGGACGACGGAAGTGAGAGCGGTGATGGGACGGACGACGGAAGTGAGAGCGGTGATGGGACGGACGACGGAAGTGAGAGCGGTGATGGGTCGGGCGGCGGGACGGCACCACCCGGGGAAGACGAGCCGTACGGAACCGTCGGTTACGGGCAGGGAGGGTACGGAGGGGTGGTATAGCCCGCTACACGCGCGGCTAGTCGGATCCTTGCTTGCGGATTTGAGGGTCCCTCCCGGCTCGGATAGTTCAGCGGCGCAACTATCTACTACCAAAAGAACGCACTGAGGATTTCGAGCGCGCCGTGTTTCTGCTGCAGTTACGAAGAATCGCCGAAGAAAGCCTCGCGTTTCAGTGCGGGGGGAGGTCAGAGCGTGAACCCCCTCCGGCGCCACTTTTCACCACGTCAGTCCCTCGTACGTGATCCCGTCGCGACGCTCGATCACCCGTCGTCCGTCGACGACGACCCGGTCGGCCATCCTATCGAACGCCTCGTCGAGCGTTTTGAACTCGTCCCAGTCCGTCACGATGACAGCGGCGTCTGCGTCGGTCAGGGCCGCCGCTGCTGAGTCGGCGTAGTCCACACCGTCGAGGTACCCCTTCGCGTTCTCGATCGCGACCGGATCGTATGCGGTCACGGTCGCGCCGCGCTCCTGGAGACTGTTGACGACGGGTATCGCACGCGAGTTCCGCATGTCGTCGGTGCCGGGTTTGAACGCGAGTCCCAGGACGGCGACCCGGGCGCCGTCGAGCGTACAGTGCGCCGTGAGGAGGTCGACCAACCGTTCGGGTTGGCGGTCGTTGACCTCGACGGCCGCGTTGAGCACCGGTGGTTCGTAGCCCGCCTCGGTCGCGGCCGCGATGATCGCAGCGACGTCCTTCGGGAAACAGGAACCGCCCCACCCGACCCCGCTGCGGAGGAACCGGTCGCTGATCCGATCGTCGAGCCCGACCGCGTCCGCGACCTCGTAGGCGTCGACGCCCATCTCCTTACAGACGTTCCCGAGGTCGTTGATGAGGCTCACCTTCGCCGCGAGGAAGCTGTTGTTCGCGTACTTGATCATCTCCGCCGTCCGCGTGTCCGTTTCCACTAGCGGAGCGTCCGACTTCAGAACGAGCGGGTCGAACACGTCCCGCACCTCGGCGAGCGCGCGTTCGTCGTCCGCACCGAGGACGACCTTGTCGGGATTCGAGAAGTCGTGGACTGCGGTTCCCTCGCGGAGGAATTCCGGGTTCATTCCGACGCCGAACTCCTCGCCCGCGGTTTTGCCGCTTTCCGCCTCCAAAATCGGCGTGATGGTGTCCTCGGTGGAGCCGGGAACGACCGTGCTCTTGACGACGACGGTGTGCCAGTCCGGCTTTCTCCCGAGTGTGGAACCGAGTTGGCTCGCGCCCGCCTCCATGATAGACAGGTCGATGCTGCCGTCGTCGTTCTGTGGCGTCGGCAGACAGAGGAAGGTCACGTCCGTGTCGAGGACCGCGTCGTAGTCCGTGGTCGCCCGCAGGCGTCCGGTCCCCTCGGGGCCCGCGTGTCTGGTGACGAGTTCCGGGAGCCCTTCCTCGTGGATCGGGGCGTTTCCGTCGTTTATTATCTCGACGACGTCTTCGTCAACGTCGACGTTCACCACCTCGTGACCGAGGTCCGCGAAACACGCAGCGACCGTGGTTCCCACGTAGCCGCTCCCGATGATACTCAGTCGCATTGTTTGGGTACTTGACGACTACATACTCAAGCTTTGGTTGTAAACATGAAAACATATATCAAAGAATCTACCCATCGTTTGGATGATTATGAAAGCCGTCGTGTTAGCGGCCGGCGAGGGGACGCGTCTGCGGCCACTAGCGGAGGACAAGCCGAAAGGGATGGTCGAAGTCGACGACGCACCCATCCTCACGCACTGCTTCGACTAACTGGCCAACCTCAGCGCCGACGAGTTCCCGGATTGCGTCTCTGGGCTCACCAATCGGATCGAAGTATACCGCGACAAATACGGGGCTGACTCGCTTGCTGACACCAATATCCTCAATCTACTCTGCCGGGGGACCCCCCTGCGTCCGCATAATTACTCTGAAGAGATCCTCTTACTCTATTTGCTGTCCGATCAAATTGGTTCGAAGATTCTCTAGGTGAGACAAGCAAAAACTTCTGAAGATCCTATAATTCACGCAGTAATAGACCAGATTGCGTTGTGAAGAGCTTCTTAGATCGTATGAATCCGATACTATCATGCGAATAAAGTGGGGTGATCGTTCCTTATCTCTATAATGGAGACGCTCAGGACACGATGGTTTTATATTATCTGTGTACAATAGGATTCGTATGGCCCGGTCGTTCACAGATCAGACGGACATCTTCTCTGACGAGACAGTTCTTTACGACTCTTGGACACCAGAGAAACTCCCGGAGCGTGAAACCGAACTCGATGATCTCCACGATGCCCTTGCGCCCGTGGCGAGGGGCGCTTCTCCACACAACACGTTCGTCTATGGAAAAACCGGTCAGGGAAAAACCGTCGGTGTCACGTACAAATTAGAGGATTTGCGCGCCTTCGCCGACGACAACGATATCGACCTCTCCGTTGTTCGATATTCGTGTGCCAAGGACAATACGAGCTATCAGGTCGCCTCAAACTTGGTCGCAGAGCTGTCGGGTGAGAAACCGCGAGGGTATGATAAGAAGACGGTATTCGACCGTCTCTACGATAATCTCCAAGCGCTTGGTGAAACCGTGATCATCGTCCTCGACGAGATCGACTCGATTGGCACGGATGATGATATTCTGTACGAGTTACCGCGGGCCCGCGCTAACGGTCATCTCGAGGACATGTGGGTGTCCGTCATCGGAATCTCGAACGACTTCGAGTTCCGGGACAATCTGAGCCCGAAGGTCAAGGACACTCTCTGTGACGAGGAGATCCACTTTGCTCCCTACGATGCGAGGGAACTCCGATCGATACTGTCCCGGCGTGTAGAGAAAGCGTTCAAGAACGATGTCCTATCGGAAGACGTCATTCCTCTCTGTGCGGCGATGGCAGCCCAAGACAAGGGTTCAGCGCGACAGGCGATTCGATACCTGTACAAGGCGGGTGAACTCGCGTCGAACAGTGGCGAGGAACTCGTGACAGAAGATCACGTTCGAGAGGCTGAAGCAGTCATCGAGCGCAAGAGCATCGAGCGAGGCATTCGGGATCTTACTACACAGGACCACCTCGCGTTGACTGCGATCGTTTCTCTGGAAGTGGATGGAGAGACCCCGGCACGCACGAAACAAGTATACGCGAAGTACACGGAAATCACTACCCATGTCGGTGCCGAATCGATCGCGATGCGGCGCGTCCGTGACCATCTTCAAGACCTCAATCTGGCAGGCGTCGTGAACGCGATGGAACGAAACGAGGGCATACAGGGCGGACAGCATTATCTCTTCGAGCTCGGTGCCGATCTCAGGACGACTATCGACGTCCTCCAGGAGAACGAGCGCTTGGGTGACGTGATGGACCGAATTACTGCGTAGGCGATTATCCGGACGTGGTGGGGTGTCCCTACATCTGTACTTGGATGTTCTTCGATCCGCGAATTATGCGGACACGGTGGGGTCACCCCGGTTGAGAACGATATTCCACAGGCGAAGTCCGATCGATTCGAGCAGTTCGTGAGCGAGACAGCACTCTAGATGGGACTCACCACGTCAGTCCCTCGTAGGTAATCCTGTCGCGACGCTCGGTCACCCGTCGCCCGTCGACCACGACCGGGTCGGCCATCGCATCGAACGCCTCGTCAAGCGCGGCGAACTTGTCCCAGTTAGTGACGACGACCGCGCCGTCGGCGCCGTCAAGCGCTATATCGGCGGAGTCAGCGTAGTGCCGCTTCAACGCTTAATTGCTAGATATAATCGATAGACAGTCTGTCGCTGGAATCTAGCAGATCAGGACTGAAGGCCTAGTAGTCGACATCGTCAAGGTACGCCTCCGCGTTCTCCGTCGCGACCGGATCGTACGCGGTCACGGTCGCGCCGCGCTCTTAGATCTCCTCGATGACAGGTATCGCGCGAGAGTTCCGCATGTCATCAGTACCAGTCTTGAACGCGAGGCCGAGGACAGCAATCTGTGCGCCGTCGGGGGCGACGTGATCGGTGAGGAGGTCGACTAGGCGCTCGGGCTGTCGGTCGTTGAGTTCGACAGCCGCCCCAGCCGACCCCGCTGCGGAGGAATCGGTCGCCGATCCGGTCGTCTAAGCCGATCCCATCAGCGACTTCGTAGGAGTCGACGCCCGCGTGTTCCGCGAGGAGCTCCGGGAGTCCCTCCTCGTGGATCGGGAGTTCGCCGGCGTTGATCGCCTCCACGATTGCCCCATCGATGTCGACGTTGACGACGTCGTGGCCCAGATCAGTGAAACACGCCGCGACCGTCGTTCCCACGTAGCCGCTCCCGATGATACTCAGTCGCATCGGTCGGGCATTCGGCGACCGGATACTCAACCTTTTGCCGTAAACATAGAAACATATATCAAACAATCTGCCCATCATGTGAATGATTATGAAAGCCGTCGTGTTAGCCGCCGGCGAAGGGACGCGTCTCCGCCCACTGACGGAGGACAAGCCGAAAGGGATGGTCGAAGTCGACGACGCACCCATCCTCACGCACTGCTTCGACCAGCTCATCGAGTTGGGCGCGGACGAACTCGTCGTCGTCGTGGGCTACCTGAAAGAGGTGATCATCGACCACTACGGTGATGAGTACGAGGGCGTTCCCATCACCTACACGCACCAGCGTGAACAGAACGGGCTGGCACACGCACTCCTGACCGTCGAGGAGTACGTCGACGACGACTTCATGCTCATCCTCGGCGACAACGTCTTCGACGCGAACTTGGCCGACGTGGTGCGACGCCAGCGCGAGGACCGCGCGGACGCGGCGTTCCTCGTCGAGGAGGTCGACTGGGAGGACGCGAGTCGGTACGGGGTGTGTGACACGAACAAGTACGGCGAGATAACCGACGTCGTCGAGAAGCCCGACGATCCGCCGAGCAATCTGGTGATGACCGGCTTCTACACGTTCACACCTGCGATCTTCCATGCGTGTCACCTGGTTCAGCCGTCGAACCGCGGTGAGTACGAGATTAGCGAGGCGATCGACCTGCTGATTCAAAGCGGGCGGACGATCGACGCGATCGGACTTGACGGGTGGCGGATCGACGTCGGGTATCCCGAGGACCGAGACGAGGCGGAAGAGTTGTTACAGGATTCGGACCTGGAACCCGTTGAGCAGTGAATCCGGTCGTGTAACTTGTAGACCCCATGAACGTATCGTCAATTGAATCTGGAATGAGCCGGTCGTTACACAGAATCTATCCGTGCTTGAACGCCTTCGAAAGATATACCAGCGTTTGACTGCTGGCGGATCGACCGAGGAGCAAGCGGTCCAGAGCGGTATCTGGGTAACTGGAATCAACGTCGGGGACAGAGTTTTACAGCTCGTGAAGGTCGTTATCCTCGCTCGGCTCCTTTCCCCTGAAGCGTTCGGACTATTGGGTATTGCACTTCTGGTTGTCGCGGCACTCAGACAGCTTTCCGTCCTCGGATTCGACGCAGCACTCGTTCAACATCAAAACGAAAACGTCGACGAGTATCTCAATACCGTGTGGATCATGAAAATGGTCCGCTGGCTGGTAATCGCCGCCATCGCAGTTGTGTCCGCACCGTTTATTGCGCAGTTTTTTGATGAGCCGCAAGCCGCACCGCTCATCATGGTGATCGCGATCGCCAATCTCCTGTTAGCAATACAGAACCCGGCGATCGTCTACTTCCGGAAAGATCTCAATTTCCACAAGGAGTTCATGTATACGATGAGTGGCCGGGTTGCGAACCTTAGCACTGCGGTGGCAATTGCGGTGCTGTATCGAAGCGTTTGGGCACTCGTTCTCGGTATCGTCGCAATGAATCTGGTGAAAGTTGCCCTTTCGTATCTCATTCACGACTATCGCCCGTCGGTTGAGTTCAACATGGAGTACGCGAAAGAGATGTTCGATTTCGGGAAGTGGCTCCTCATCTCAGGTATATTCGCATTCGGACTCACACAGGGAGATGACGCGTTTGTCGGCTGGTTCTTTGCGGCTGCTGCCCTCGGCTACTATCAGCTCGGGTATCGGTATTCCAACGCGCCAGCGACCGAAGTCACTCAGGTGATCAATCGCGTCGCCTTCCCAGCCCTTTCAAAAGTACAAGATAGTACGCAAAAACTCCGACGCGGGGTTTTTCGAGTTCTTCGCCTATCTATGGTTATTTCACTCCCGATGGCGCTGGGAATCGTCGCTGTCGCGCCTCAGTTCGTGATCGTCGCTTTCGGAGAGGAGTGGCGGTCGATGATACCACTCATGCAAGTGCTGGCTGTTTGGGGGGCCTTCCGTGCTGTCACTAAGATTCCAGCTAGCGTATTCAAGGCTGTCGGACGACCCGAGTACGACGCATACACGCTGATACTCAAAGTCGCGTTCATCGCTCTTACTATATACCCTGCAGCCGAGCGGTTCGGTGTCGTCGGGGTCGCATACGTGATTGTTGCGCAAGGAATTCTCGTCGAACCGATTCGGTTGTACCTCATGTTAAATTTGATCGAAGCGCGTGCTTCCGAACTCATACAACCAATACTGTATCCGGTCGCTGGAAGTCTCGTGATGTTTAGTGTCACTGCCGGTGCTGACCGATATATATTCACCAGAACCGGCATCCTCAAACTTTGTGGTCTAATAGCACTCGGCGCTGTGGTGTATGGCATAGTAATGATCCTCATAGAGAGAACAACTACATTCAAATTTATTGGGTTGTACCGGAGGATCCGACAAGGTATATAATATCAGTATTATTGAATAAAAGTTCGTCTCAGTTTCTGTGCTGGGAGGTATGACCAACGACCAAATAGCAATGCTAATAACCGGATTACTGTTGTTCGAGAGGGAGAGTGAACCAGTGAACGGAAATAGTGGCGCCGGGCAGCTTGCCAGTGTCCGCTTCGGACGGCCGTTGCCCCGAGCGAAAACTGTAGGATTGATCTGAATTCTCGATCAACCCCATACCGGGCAGCAAGGTCGAGATGTTTCTCAAGCATTCTCGGGACGGTTACGTCTCGCTTTCCTATATAGTCATCGCTGATCTGTGAACCATGATGATGGCGAGTAACGAGTGGTTCCGGAATCGCTGCGAAGTTGGTGACCGTCGACGTTCGGATGTAGAACTCCCAGTCCTGATTTATCGGAAGTTCTTCGTCGAACGTTCCGGCTTGGTCGAACACGTCTGCGCGGAACAAGACCGTTGACGTCGAGTTGAGTGGTGTTCCTGTGAGTAGGTCTTTCGTAATATCCCCGTTAAGATCTGGTGTTTGTGTGGCGAATATTTCGCCATCTAATTCTTGTTTGATACCAGTATATACCGCTCCAGCACCGGTTCTTTTCGCAGTGTCTACTTGTCTCTCAATTTTTTCTGGCTCCCACTCATCATCATCGTCGAGAAACGCGATGTACTTTCCGCTGGCAAAATCAATACCTGTGTTTCTAGCGGCATTCGCACCTTGATTCGTGTCGTGCCTATGAACAATGATATCAGATCGGTCTGTCGACAAAACATCCGACACTGGCCTCGGTGAGCAGTCGTCGACGATGATATGCTCTATATTGCTGTACGTCTGGCTTTTGACTGTTTTAACAGCAGATAAAATAAACTCTGGTCGGTCGTAACTTGGTGTCACCACCGATACGGTAGGGTCATGCATATAATAGTAATATTTGAGGGAGATATTAAATGTCCTCCGCTGCGCTATACTAGCAATTATTTATTTTTTCTTATAGACAAAATTATATACACATATGATTAATGACTCGGTAGAGTATGACAAACACTCCTAACCACGAATACAACACACCTTCTGAGGGTGTAGAAAATTGGCATATCCCACTGAACAAAAACTTTGAGAAGCTTGATATTGATGTAGAGGTCCGTGGAAAAGAAACAAATAAAGGAGATTTTGAGCCCGAAATCGGGACGAAATACGAAGCGACTGATTCTGGCGCGGTATACTTTGGTAATGGAGACGCATGGGTGCTCGCTGATCGACGCGTTGGTCAGTTACAGACAGATACTGTATCGACGAAACAAATTCAGAACAACGGCCCCCGAATTGTATCTCCCTCAATTGATGCTGGGTACGATTCATTACAGGTTGCTATTGATGATGCCGCCAAAGGTAAATCGTCCACCATTTGGGTAGCAGAGAATATTAAAGAAAATGTAGTCATCCCACGAGATGATGAGGCTGACTGGTATAATCGAGGATTAACAATAAAGGGTGTCAGTGATCAACAGACAATAATTGAAGATAAGGCAAAAGATGGACAAACACCCGTAATTACTGGGAGCGATGCTGATGCCCAGTTACATCGGCTTACATTAGAGAACCTATATATCACTGGGAACGAAAATAGTGGTCCAGCCGTTAACCTGCCTAAATCTTGCCCATTTTTCACCATGGTTGAATGTAGTACTGATATGTTGTGTGAATTGGGCAAGCCGTTTTTCGGTTATTTTGAACGGTGTTATTTTAATTCAATAACTTCTATTGAAACAGATCCGGATATAGGTCTTACAAATAATACGGTAATGACTGATTCTCCATTAATTCTGTCTGGAGGTAACTTGGTAAGAGTAGACAGATGTACTTTTAGGTCTGGCAGTGGGGAAACTAACTATACGCTCTTATGGTTATGTCAGATAAATAATGTAGATATGAACCAGCCAGAGTTCAAACTAAACAATTCCGAATATAATGAGAATGCTCCCAGAAGCGTTGCTATGTGTCTTATTGACGGATCCTGTGGTGATATTAATATGAATAGCCCTTATTGTGAAGGAATAGCTGATACCCAATACCGTACCGCACGAACATCTTTAACAGAGACAGGAAGTCCACGCGCTATATATATGAGAAATGTCCGTGGAGAGCATCTGACAATAGATCAAGGTGTCGCGGGTATATATATTGAATCAGACGGATCCGGTAGTTGGGAGGTTGAAGTAAATGCACATACCTCTCCTGATTCATATTTAAAAGTACCTATTAATACCTCGGTAACAGTCTCAGGAAGCCGATCAGAGGTTGCTCCACGAATTATAGAACCAAGTATATATCCTAACGCTGCTGATACTCCTGCTCTGCCTTCAAATACAGGGGAATCAATAAAGAATCCTAATTATACCGATTGCCTTGTTTATCATAATGGCTCCGGAGCTTCTGTCCACAACATATATAACGATCAGAACAATACAATATTATATGGAAGCCCAGTTAAAGTACCTCTGAGGGGTAAGATATATTTCGATAGCTCTGTCCCAACTGACTGGACGTGGGTGAAGTGCTGATCCTCAAGCAAGGCTAAGAGTATCTAAGCGTGTTATAAAACTTTTACTCGCTATATTCAATTTTATTATTATGTTTACCTGTTCAATTAGATACTTTATTTTATGAATAAATTTGTATATCACATTATTAGTAGAAAGTTGTTTCGCGATTTTAAGATCAGTATGATGGAGTGAGAACCTGCGTCGATGTTTTGATAGCAATCTCAGTACCTCACAAAACATCCTCGGCTAGCTGTTTCTGAAGCCTGAGTTCTGTGGCGGAGCGGTTGTGCTGGGTGGTCTTGACGAGAAGATCGTTGACGAACCGACGGAGAGCTGTCGCTGTCGGCGGCGGCTGCCGCCGACGCGACAGCGTCGCCACTCCTGGCGAAGGCTAACTCGGTCGGAGATTAGCGGGTAAACCGGTCGTCTGGTGGTCGGTTTGCGGGGACGGCCCGACGCGTCGCGAGGGCCGTCCACGCTGCCCGTTGAATCATATTGATGAACTCCTTGAACGACCACTTCCAGAGGCGACGCCCCCCACGGCGGGGCGTCGCCACGTACTCCCAGTGTAAATACCACCAGACGTTCTGTAACAACAAGCTCACCACGACGTACAGAAGCCGTACGACCGGATTTTGTGTTGAAGTCGTCGCAATACTTTGCTCGGAGAGTCGGTAGCTGGCCTCGATACCGAAGCGTTTCGCGTAGTGGTATCGAGCGTCTCGTGGTGAGTCGATGAACGGCGCGTCAGCGGCGTAGCCGTGACGCGCCACCCCATGTTCGTCGTACCGTCCGTTCTGGTACGTACAGTCGATGTAGACGGGAAACTCGACGGTCCAGCTGTGACCGTCGAGTTTCACCGTCATGTCGTGTTGAATCACGCGACTCCAGCCTTCCGAGAGTTCTTGCTTGATCGTCTGTCCCCAGCGGACGATCGGCATGACGTAGGCGTAGTTGTGTGCCTGAAGCAGCGTCAAACACTTACTGTCGTAGAATTCGCGGTCAAGAAAGACGGCCTTGACTTCGAGGTCAAGGCCGTCGAGGATGCCGAGAAACTCTGCGAGGACACTGCTGGCGGTGTCGCCGTCTTCGAGACGGCGCACCGCCAGCGTGTAGCGTTTGTTCTTCACACGCGCGTAGAGTGTCGCGTAGGCATGGAACGCAGTTGTTCCACGCTTCGCTTGTGAGTGATACAGGCCGTCTGTCCCATCTTCATCGCCGTAGTAGGGCCGCAGGTGGAGGTCCGAAACGACTTCCACCTGTTGGGGAAGGACGTCGAGAACGTCCTTCTGAAGGAGCGCGTTTCCGACTTGTTCGAGCGTCTCAAGATCGAACTTGGTGCGGAGATGGTAGAGAACCGAATTTTCGTGGGGAGCATCTTCACTTTTCTCACAGAGCGTTGAGACCGAGGTCCCGTCGGCGCACGCGCCGACGAGGACCTCGTAGATGTCTTCAGCATCGATCTCGGCGTTTTCAGCGAGTGTGAGGGCGACTTCCTCGTCAAGAGCGTTGACGAGGAAGTTAAGAAGCTGGTCCTCGTGGATTTCACCGTCTGCTTGCTGGGTTGTAGACACACCTTCAGCAAGCAGACGTCTCAACTAAGCGGCTTTGTGATGTACTGAATCTAATTAGCGATGTCGCCGGTAGTGTTCAGATAAGCTAGTTCCATACGAACCTGAACGACCTAAGCCAGTCGTCGGTAGTTTCTACTTCGGTGTTGCTTCTCCCGCATAAATTAGGATGATCTCGTCTAAATAGCTGCTGAGGTGGTGGTTTCGGGTACAGACCACTTTGAAAAGGGCCAACCTCATTTTTTTAATTCTCGTGTGACACTACCAACTAATAAGACATCAGTTTCATATAGGCTTATACCAGATTAGTAGGCATCATGGACGTAGCAATCCTCCATTTAGGAGATAATATTCATCCAGCTCACAAGGGTTTTGCAGACTCGATAAATGCAGACCTTGTCAGCTGTTCAACAACTGGTGTGTCTCCTCACTCACTCGAATCGTTCATTAGTGAATTTCGAAAAGGTAGCCAAATAGATGGATATGATGTCCTCATAGCAGAGGGAGCACGTCCTCTCTATGCAGGACTGATTGGTAAAGCTCGGTCCGGAGCCTCACTTATATACTTATGTGCAGAACACCGACTTTACCAATTAATTGAAAGTCAGGTGAATATTCACTCGTTTTATACTCGAATAAAATCTATTATCGGAAACTATGGGCTACCTGCGATTAGTCGTATTTTGAGGTACAGTGTTGATGGGATAATATCTGTGTCAAACTTTATGAAAGATTACCTTAATCGTATATTAAAAGGAAGTATCCCTATTCGCGTTGCGCATCCGTATATCCAGCAACCGCTATTTGATGACTTGGGAGAGCTAGCACCAACTCCTGATTCCAAAATTGTAACTACTGTTGGCCGTTCTGCGGATTATAAGGGAGTGGATCTGCTTGTTGAAGCTTGGAAAGAGGTTCATACCCAGTATCCGGGAGCCGAACTACGTATTATTGGTGATGGACATCCAACAGAATATCAATCGGTAAGTGGCGTAGAAGTGCTGGGGTATGTCAGTGACTTGGCTGCTGAGTACAAAAAAAGTGGTCTCTATGTTCGTCCGTCCCGGGTAGATGCTTTTCCTGTAACTGTGCTTGAGTCACTTAGGTCCGCTACCCCGGCTATCGTCACTGAAACAACTGGGACAAAGTCAGAGGTGGAAAAAATATCGAAAGAGTTTGTCACCAAACCGGACCCAGATTACATAGCTGACAAAATTTGCTGGTGGTTCAACCAGGATCTAGAAAAGAAGAGCTCTTTTTCGAAACAAGCTAAAGAAATTGGTTCAGCATTTGATCCTGATTCACGAAAAGACAGATTCGCCAAAGAATTTAATAATCTTATCAATGAAATATAGCTTGCCGGGATCTCCCATATTTTATTCTCTACAGATAGCAGAATTAAATTTAGTATAATCAATTATTCATCGAGCAACTTGAGATATTGTCTTGATGACGTGACATCTGTGAAATCCTGTGCTCGATCTCGAAGAACATCTGAATCGTAAGGATCATCCAGAGCCTTCTCCAATCCTTCTGTAACTGCTTCAGTGTCTCCTTCTTTGACTAGATAGCCAATCTCGCCACTGTGTAAGATCTCGCTAGGCCCGCTGGGACAATCTGTCGAAACGACTTGCGTTCCGCATGCCATGGCTTCGATCAGAATATTTGAAAGTCCCTCCCACTTGCTTGTTAACGCAAAAACATCGGCATGATACAGATACGGGTAGATTTCATCAACTAGACCTACAATATCGACATTATCTTGTATACCCAGATTTTCTGCCTTGTGTTCCAGTTCAGTGGTTTGACTACCTTGACCTACGATTATGACCCGAAGGTCATAGTCTGATAACGCAACTGCTTCAAGCAGTAATGTAAGATTTTTTTGTGGCTGTGGTTTTGCTCCAAGCACTACCGGTACCTCAGTTTCCGCAGTAAGCCACGGATGCTCTGGTGGATCAAACCTCGAGTTAATCAATTTGTCAGTCACGACTGGATTATAAATTGTAGTCACTGACTCTGGTGGAATACCTGTTTGATCTACAATACTTTTTGAAACTCCTTTAGATACACCAACCCAGTGTTCACTATCTTCACGTAACAAAGATACGCCTCTAAAAATAGCACCTGACCGGTATCTTCTAAATCTATCTCGTTCTTGAGTTAGCCTGTTCGCGTCGTTATGGAATGTAAGGATTAACGGAATGTCCTTGGAGACTCTTCTCAGTGCTATTTGAACGGCAAGATTGGCGTGTCTTAAACCAGATATAATTGCGTCGGGTTCGTTCAAATTAAAATATTGTATGAGGCTTGGAATCGTCGCCAGAACTCCTAATCCTCTTCTCATCGGTAAAGAGAGCTCTTCGACTAGGATGTCTGGAGAGAGATCACTCGTCAGTGGTCCACTTGCCTCGTCCTCTGGAGTGAGAACTACGACATCTACATATTCAGATAGCGTATTTGCAAGGTTCACGGTGTTTCGCTCTATACCTCCTGCTGCGTTGAGAGTCGGGGTGAAAAGAATAATCTCGCGTGAGGAACTCATCATTCTATAGTGTGAGCTAACTTGTTATTTATATCTGGGGAATATCCAGCGACAGTCAGAGGAATCCAATCTCAGTCGATCACATCGACAGCCGCGTAATCTCGTCTGATGGCGATGAATCAGATGGAACTGGTCGTGGAGCGTCTTTGAAGCGCTAGTGAGTGTGATCTTCAGGATGGACCGTCGCTGTCGGCGGCGCACTGCCGCCGACGCGACAGTGCCGCCACTCACGACCGCTATCTAAATCGGTGGACAGCTACCGGAAGAACCGGTTGTCGAGTGGCTGGTTCGCTGGAATGGACCTACGTACACCAAGCGCTGTCCAAGCGGCCCGCAGCACCATCTCACAGAACTCCGTGAACGACCACTGCCAGAGGCGGCGCCCCCCGCGGCGGGGCGCCGCCACGTACCGCCAGTGTAGATACCGCCAGCTATTCTGGAGCAGTAGGCTCACCACAAACATCACCAGCCGTAGCCCAGCGTCCTGAGAACTGGTGAATGCGAGGCTCTGCTTGGCTAATCGGTAGCTCGACTCGATGCCGAAGCGCTTGCTGTAGTGCTCTCGGGCATCCCGTGGCGTGTCGATAAACGGCGCGTCAGCGGCGTAGCCGTGACGCGCCACCCCGTGTTCGTCGTATCGTCCCTGTTGGTAGACGCAGTCGATGAACACAGGGAACGTTACCTTGCCGGCGAGATCGTGTTCGATCTCGCGGCTCCAGCCTCTGCTGAGTTCGTCTTGGATCGTTTCACCCCACTTGACGATCGGCATCACGTAGGCGTAGTTGTGCGTGGACAACAGCCCAAGACAGGTGCTGTTGTAGAATCCGCGATCGAGATAGACGGCCTTGACGCCGAGGTCAAGGCCGTCGAGGAGCTCGAGAAACTCACCAAGGACGTCGCTGGTGGTGTCGCCAGCGACCAGCTGGCGAACCGCCAGCGTATACCGCTTGTTGCGTACCTGCGCGTACAGCGTCGCGTACGCGTGAAACGTCGTGGTTCCCCGTTTCGCCTGTGAGAAGTACAGCGCTTCCGTTTCGTCTTCATCGCCGTAGTAGGGGTCGAGGTGGAGGTCTGCACAGACCTCCACCGGTCGATCTGGAAGCGTCTCAAGCGTATCTCGTTGAAGTAGCGTGTCCCCAACCGCCTCTACGGAATCAAGTTCGAACTGCTCGGTGAGATGTCCTCGGACGGTGTTGGCGTGTGGCGAGTCCTCGGTCGTTTCGCAGACGTGATTGATCGAGGTCCCGCCGGCGCTGGCGCCGGCGAGGACCTCGTACAACGTCTCTGTCGTGACTTTGACGTTCTCGTCGAGATCTATCCCAAGTTCTTCGTTGAGGCTGTTGACGACAAAATTAAGCAGGTGCTCTTCTTCTATCTCGCTGTCTGCTTCGGTAGTTTTCACACCCTTCCCAAGCAGACACTTTCACTCAAACCCGATGTGATCGACTGAATCTATAGGTATTATTATTTTAATTGATGGAATACAAATGAGGAAACTGATGTTCTCTTATGAGAAATTATTTAATATTCGGGGTCGCTGAATTCCAATACCTATCCCAACAATGAAAGAACAGTACGATTCTGTTACTGACTTTGTCGAGGATCTCCCGAGAGACATCAATTCTGTTGCGATCTGTGGGACGTCCTACACAGACACCGGTGGCGTTGCACGAGTGATCGAACAGCAGGCGACCGAACTCGCAGGAAACGGATTCGACGTGGAGATCAATACACTGATCGGAGACAAAGATCCCCCTGAAAATGTTACACTCCACACGATCGGTCGTTTTGAGACGACGCCATACAAGGAAGTAGACAAATTACTCGTACCGCTGACGCCGAGTGGATGGCGATTTGTATCTCGGATGAATGATGTCGATCTCATCATCTCTCATCGCTTTCCGTTCTCCGTACTGAGTTTTTTTTCGGCACGGACGCAAGACGAAACGACATATGTGTTCTGGTCACACCCGTCACAATCCTCAGAAGACCTCTTCGATGGCGTCGCGAAGATCTGGGCGAAGCTACAACACCACCTGGAAACCGCTCACTTCACTGTCAGCAAAGCGGACTACCTCTGTGCAGTCAGCGAGGCGTCACAGTCGTACATTGCGTCGAAGACCGGTCGAGACCCGATATACGTCCCGAACAGTATCCCCGAATCTCGGTTCTCAGAGGTCGCATCTCGGGAGACGATCGAGACCCGATACGATATCTCTCCGGACGATACTGTTGTGTTACACGTCGGACGAATTACTCCGCGAAAAAGTATCGATAAGCTCGTTGAGTCCTTCGAGAGGATTAAGAACGGCTGTGATGGCTACAAGCTCGTGTTAGTCGGAAAAGAGAATATGGACGAATACGGTGACACTGTTCGTGAGAAGGCGAGCGAAGACGTTATTCTTACCGGCTTCGTCGAAGACGAGATCCTCGCTGGCTTCTATGAGCGAAGCAACGTATATGCGACGTGCTCGCTCTCCGAGGGATGGGGACTTCCCCTCTCGGAGGCGAATCGCTTCGGAACGACAATTGTCGCGTACGACTCTATCCCGGCGGTCCGCTCGATCGAAAACACGATGCTGGCAACTGATGGTGATCAAACCGATTTTGAAGCAAAGCTGAAGGACGCGATCAAAGAGAGCAAGACAAATAATGCGGATCGAGAACAGACAAAACCGCACGATATCGACGTAAGTTAATTATACCCACAAGTCGTGCGTCTACGAGATAGCAGTACGTCATTATGAGTACTCGCCAGATATCCGATATACCGACTGCGTGGATCAGTCCATCGACGATGCCCGGGGCAGTTAGAGTCTCGTTGTTCATTCTTAGTATACATCTCCTGACTCTCCTCCCAGTGGAAATACCGGGATTCTCGGTTGTTCAGGCTATTTCTGGGTTCTTGATTCTCTCGTTCATTCCTGGGTTCCTCTTGTTGAGCCATGCGTTTGACGAGTTCACGCTCACAGGCTTCTTATATGCGATAGGATTCAGCGTAGCATTCTCGATGCTTGTTGGCTCCGTGGCTAACGCGGCTTACCTCGGTTTCTCTATAAATATAGTTCCGTTTTCTCAGCCAACGATGTCGTTACTATACGTTGGAGCCTCTACCATTTTAACGGGTTTCGTGTGGTCAGCCTCGGAACCAAATAAGTCTCACTCGCTTCTCGACCAGTTTTCGGAATACGATGCTCGAATCCTGTTGGTTTTGGCACTCGTTCCAGTGTTTGCTGTCATCGGTGCGATGTTGATTAACCGGTACGCGTTCAACGAATTTGCCCTACTGACAATCGTCCTCGTCGCTTTCGTTCCGGTGTTCGTGTATCACTTCGACAAGTGCGGTACGTATTATTCGGCGGCCATCGCGTCCATCTCCCTTGCGCTTCTTCTCCAGAACACGGTAACCACGACGTATCTTGGGCTTGGAGACGGGCTGGCAGAGTACGAGATCGCGAATGCGGTTCTCCGCAATGGGTACTGGGTACCCGGCGCGGCTAAGGACGCTATGCCTCGTATCGGTGTGCTACAACCCGCTTACTCGTTGTTAATGGACACTAGTCTGTTGTGGACGTTCAAACTCGCACATCCGATACTGTTTGCCGCAGTTCCGATTGTGACCTACGTCCTCGCTTCACGCTACTTTTCGAAAGATGTCGCCTTCCTAAGTGCGACAGTATATATCTTTCTCCCTCGGACTTACCAGATTATCAGTCGGAACACCCGCACTGGTGCTGCAATCTTCTTCACCGCGTTCTTGCTCTTAGCCATCCTCGATACAAATATTCCCCAGCGACTCCGTCGGCTACTTATTATAAGCTTCTTTTGGGGCGTTATCACCTCTCACTACGGAATCGGTCCTTTAGTTGTGTTCGCGCTTGGTGTGGCGTACCTACTGAACGTCATGGCGTCAGTCACACTTGAAAGTAAACGTCCATCACAGCTTTGGCTCTCGAGAGTTGCCTTGTTTAGTACACTTATTATTGTCTGGTATGCGTTTCTAACAAATGGAACCTTCAATTTCATTGCAAACTCATTATATTCGCAAATATCTGGTTCGCTATTTTTCACACAATCGAGTACTGCGGTTCGCTCGATAGAACTCGCAACAGCGTCAACTGGAGGCGCATTCGGAATGCCTTCAGGTTCCTACGAGGTTATGTTTATTGGGCACCTCTTACTTGGTGTATTCACCTCTATTGGAATCAGCCTCGTTTATCTCCGATATTTCGGTCACGGGATCCCATTCCTGTTCGATATTCAGCACTGGATAGACCAAAACGTATTCCCCGGATTATCAAAGGATCTTTTGAAGGATTCAAACTACATTCACCTTGCGTTCGGAATGTTCCTCTTTTTCCCGCTCTCATTCGGCCCGCAAGTACTGAGCGCTGGCCGCACTTTTGCGCTTGTGATGGTCATCGTTGCACCGTTTCCGGTCTTGGTTCTTCGATCGATGCGACTCAAACGGGTTGGATCGAAGCCTGCGATCGCACTTATGATCGCGTTCTTCCTAGTGACGTCCGGGTTCGCCTCTGCGACGGTGAAACACGACGTTTCACCCCAGCCGACTATTGATGGGGAGCGAATCGTCGACAGCGGCTCAATCTTAGAACAGTTCGCCTACTACGCCGGGTCATCGTCGCGAAACAGTATCGTCGCGTCGAATTTTATGCTGGGACACCTTTCGGATAGAGCAACCGTTCAGACGACGCGACTTGGTAAGTTCATTCCGCAATTCTATGAGGGAGACCGCATCGCGAACATTCGGTTCACACGAATGAGTAGTACCGCAGAATCCTCCGGAGAATACGTTTATCTCTCCGAGCCGGAAACTGTCACAGGGATGAACACAAGAAGGCTCATCGGGTTCATCTTTTATGATTACGAACCATTACCGTCATACACTGAATCGAATACCGTCTACACGACGGGCCAAGACAAAATACACTATAACAGCTAAAACGACGATACAATTCTCTACCTACCGACTTCCGGCGTATACTCGACTCACCCGCTCTGCGATCGCCGTCCAGTCGTGGTCGACGGCCCACGTCCGCGACTCCTGTGCCATCCGCTCGTACTCGCCCGGCTCCCCGAGCAGTTCGTCCATCCGCGAAGCCAACTCCCGAATCCCGTCTTTCGGCACCAGATAGCCGGTCTCGCCGTCGTCGACCGCGGTCGGAACCCCTCCGACGTCGGTCCCGATCACGGGCGTTTCACACGCCATCGCCTCCATGAACACGATGCCGAACCCCTCGTACTCCGAGGGCAACACGAACAGGTCGACGGACGAGTACAGCGACGGTAACTCCTCGTCCTCGACGAACCCGAGAAACCGCACGTCGTCGCTCACCCCGAGCTCCGCCGCCAACTCCCGCAGCGAATCTTCTAGTCGTCCAGTGCCCGCGATCAACAGTTCGGCGTCCTCTCGCTCAAGCCGCGCGAACGCCCGGATCGCCTTGTCGATTCCCTTCCGCGGATCCAACCGACTCAACACCAAGATCGATTCGCGATCGGTGTCGACCGCGGGATGGACCTCGTCGGTCGGCCGAAACCGGTCGGCGTCGATACCGGGGGGCACGGTCGTCAGGTCGTCCGCGTCGAACCGATACAGGTCGCGCAGCTGCTCGCGCGTGTGGTCGCTGACACCGATGATGTGGTCGGCGAACCGCCCGGCCACCGCGTCCATGGCGACGTTGATCGGGTGGAACACGTACTTGAACAGGTAGTCGGGCGGGCTCTGCGGGTCGACCGAGCGCGCCTCGTCGTAGGACGTGCCGTGGCTCGTCAACACCAGCGGCGCGTCCACCGCGTCGAGCAGCCACGGCCCGAGCGCGATCGTCGACGCGGGCATCAACGTCCCGTGGATCACGTCGTACTCCTCGAAATCGATCCGTCGGCGGCACGCAATCGAAAAGTACAGCGTCGAGAACACGACCAGCGGCCGCGCCTTCGTGATCCGCGTGACGGTCACGTTCGGGTGGGTGGCCACGTCGTCGTCCTCGCCGGGGACCGACTGCGTGTACACGTCCACCTCGTGGCCGAGTTCGCCGAGCGCGTTCGCGAGTTCGTACGCGTACGTCGCGCCCCCACCGGTCCGCGGTGGGTACATCTTCGTGACGAAACACACCCGCAGCGCCTCGCTCATAGGTCGGCCTCGCCCGAGACCACCTCGGCCGTCGCGTCGCCGATGTGCGCCTTCTCCGTCTGGGTCGCGTCGTGGCCCGCGAGCACGTCGGCGAGCGACGCGGCCACCTCGGGATACGACTCCGTGACGTCCGTCGTCTCGTCGGGGTCGCCCTGGAGGTCGAACAGCCGCGCCGTCTCGCCGTCGCTGACGAGCTTCCACCGCGAGGTACGGACCGACCGCGTCGCGTTGTTCTCCGTGTGTGAGACGACGAACTGCCGGGTGTGAGCCGCCGGATCGAACGACGTCGTCTCGGTGAGGTCACACAGCAGTTCCGGCAGCGACCGCAAGGGGAGCTGTTCGTCGATCGTTCCGGAACCCCCGGCGTTGTGGACGAACAGCGGTACGCGGAGGTTCTCCTCGTACAGCGTCTGTTCGTGGCCGAAGTTCCCGTGTTCGCCGAGCGCCTCACCGTGGTCCGAGAAGAACACCGTGACGGGGTCGGACGGTTCGACCGCGCCAGTTAACGCGTCCACGAAGCCGTCCACGGACCGGACCGCGTCGCGGTAGGCCTGCCCGATCAGCTCGCCCGCCCGGTCCGGGAGCGCCGCGTCGTTCGTCTCGCCGTACCAGTACCGCAGGATCGAGTAGTACATCTCCCACGCGGCGGACTCCTCGCGGTACGCCCGCGGCGTGATGTACGGCTGATGCGAGTCGAGGATGAACACCCAGAGGAAGAACGGCTCCGACAGCGACTCGATTCGGTCTTCGATCAGGTCGAAGTACCCCGTCCACTGCGAGAACCACTCCTTCTTCGAACTCCATCCCCCTGGGTCGCCGGGCAGCGATTTCAGCCCGCCGTCGGCGATCGTGAACAGCGTGGAGTCGGAGAGGTGTTTGGAGTCGACATCGGGGCTGTCCGCGCTGATCTCGTTGAAGTCGTCGAACCCGTGGTGGAAGCTGCTCTCGCGCGTCGTCCACGGGTTCGTGGTGAACGTCGCCGTCTCGTACCCGCGTCGCTGGAGGCGTTCGCTCACGTGCGTGAACCGCTCCATGTGGCGGCCGATGCGCGACTGTCGGCCCTGCCAGTCGGCCATCGACCACTCGTCGTCGTCGGTCATGAACTCGCCCGTGAACAACACCGGAACCGAGGACGGCGTCCGCGGCCCGGGCGCGATCGCCTCCGAGTACGACACGCCCTCCTCGGCGAGCCGGTCGATGGTCGGCGTGAGCGACGATTCCGAATCCACGAAGCCGCAGTGGTCGGCGCGCAGGCTGT
Organism: Halorubrum sp. SD690R; assembly: GCF_005435035.1. Taxonomy (NCBI): domain Archaea; kingdom Methanobacteriati; phylum Methanobacteriota; class Halobacteria; order Halobacteriales; family Haloferacaceae; genus Halorubrum; species Halorubrum sp. SD690R. The sequence goes on from NZ_SGTV01000007.1 coordinate 119,587, forward strand.
CGGCCGTCACCATCACGATGTTCCGCTGGTCGTCGGCCACGGTCACTCCTCCAGGTAGCCGAGCGACTGGAGCCGGTCTTCGACGCCCTCACGGGACGTCTCCGCGGACTCGTCGCTGCCGCCGTCTCGTTCGACGCGCGTCACCACCTCCGAGAGCACGAACTCGGCGTACTCCGCCGGGCTCTCGAAGTCGGTCTGGTCGACGCGCGCGTCAATCCTGTCCGCGAGCTCGTCCGAAATGGTGATATCTGTCATCGGTGAGTGGGTCGTGTTCAGTAATCCAATCCGGTCGGTCGATTATAAACCTCGGTGCGCTGGCGTTGCCCATCGCGGCTATTTGTACCCCAGCGCGTCGAGCCGCTGTTCGATCTCCTCGCCCACCTCGTCGCCGTCGGCGTCCTCGTCTTCGCCGACACCCGTGCCCTCGTCCGCGTCGGTCCCGTTCTCGACGCGTACCCGTTCCTCGACGTGCGCCTCCAGCGCCGAGCGCAGCGACGGATCCGTCGACTCGGTGAACTCGATCGCGCCGGTCTCCGTGTCCCGCTCGCAGAAACACGTCTCCTCGCGTGTCCGAAGGGCGTAGCGCCGGAGGTGACTGTGTTCGTCTTCGCCGCGCGCCTGCGAGAACACCTGACGGTCCTCGTCTGGCGGCTGTAGCAGCGAGAACGCCGGCTCGTCGCCGAGCATCCCCTCGATCGTCGCGACGATGTCGAGCGTGCTCGCGGGCGTCTCGACGGTCTCGCTCGACCCGTCCGGCAGCCGCACGAACAGCGGCACGCGGGTGGTCTCGTCGTGGAGGTAGCGCGGGTGTTCGTAGTAGCCGTGTTCGCCGAACGCGTCCCCGTGGTCGGCCGACACGATCACGACGGAGTCCTCGAGGAGGTCCCGGTCACGTAGCGCGTCGAGGAACGCCCCGATGTGCTTGTCGTTGTACCGGATCTCGGCGTCGTACAGATCGATCAACAGCTCGCGCTCGTCGTCCGTGATCGACTCGGGGTCGTCGATCGCGCGCTGGTACAGCGACTGGGCCTCGCGTCCGCTCAGCTCGCGGTCCGCGTACAGGGTCGCGTACTCGCCGGGGGGTTCGTACGGTCCGTGGGTGTCCATGTAGTGGTTCCACAGGAACACCGGCTCGTCGTCGGACTGTCCGTCGAGCCACGCCAACGACCGCTCGTTGATCTCGTCGGCCCGCGCGTAATGGCGGTTTCGCAGCTTGTCGATGGCGCGCTGTGCGAGCGCGATGAGCTTGTGCTGGCCGAGATGGAGGTCGTCGTCGAACGTGTCGAACCCCTGGTCGAAGCCGTACGCCCGCGAGACGAACGGGTTCGAGTGAAACCCCGCGGTCGCGTACCCCGCTTGGGAGAGCTTCGAGGCGACTGTCTCGGTCGCGAGTCGGTAGTCAGACCCGATGGCGACGTCCGGGTACTCCCCGGTCAAAAGCGCCGGCACCGCTTCGCGGGTGTGCGAGCTCGCGCTGTACGCGTTCATGAACTGGAGGCTCTCGTCCGCAAACTCGTCGAGCACCGGCGAGGTGTCGCGGCCGTAGCCGTAACACCCGAGGTGGTCCGCGCGGAGCGCGTCGGCAGTCAGTAACACGACGTTCGGGCGATCCTTGCGCATCGGTTTCGAGAAGCATACGCGGGAGTATATTTGTTACGTGCCCGACGGGACGCTCGTTCCCGTTCACATTGGTATAATATCTGACTACTGCCAACGATCCTCACGGTTGTACATTACATCTATACCGGTGTAAAGGGGTGTGAATCGGATAAGGTAGTCAATTTAACTATTACGCTTCTACAGATGTAAATGATCAAGTTATAATTTATGAGCGCCCCGTGTCCATTCGTGAAAAATAAACATCGACACACAGAAGGAAAATAGGATATTCTAACCCATTCGTTTCGAATAGAGACGGCTATTCGTCGAGTCTGTCTGCGTTTACTCTCAAAGCGAAATGTTTGTTGCCTTCGGATCAGTCGTTCGGTTCGACGTTCGTGTGGCCCGCGTCGTTCGCCGGTGGTCCCCCTGACTCGGAGCCAGCGGGCTCGCCGCGGCGGACGGAAAGGTCATAACGGCCGAGCCACACCTCGGAACCGATGCGTGTCGCCTTCGTCTCGAACGTCGTGTACCCGTACGTCACCGGCGGCGCCGAGAAGCGAATCCATGAGATCGGGTCTCGGCTGGCGGACCGGGGCCACGACGTGACGGTCTACGGACGCCACTTCTGGGACGGCCCGTCGGAGATCACCGACAGCGGCATGACGCTCCGTGCGGTCGCCCCCGAAGCGGACCTGTACAGCGACGACCGGCGGTCGATCACGGAGGCCCTCGACTTCGCCGCGCGGGCGCTTCCCCCGCTCCGGAGGCGACTTCGAGACGACGAGCACGACGTGGTCGTCGCCAGCGTCTTCCCGTATTTCCCCGTCCTCTCGACGAAACTCGCGGCCCTCGGCACGGACACCCCGCTCGTCACGACGTGGCACGAGGTGTGGGGCGACTACTGGGAGGAGTACCTCGGCTCGCTGGCCGTCTTCGGCAAGGTGAGCGAGCGCGTGACGGCGCGGACGCCGCAGCACCCGGTCGCCATCTCGGGGATCACGGCGGACCGGCTCGCCGCGATCGGGCCCGGCCGCGACGACGTCGCGGTCGTCCCGAACGGCATCGACACCGAGCAGATACGGACGGCGCCGCGCCCCGCCGAGGGGTACGACGTGCTCTTCGCGGGGCGGCTCATCGAACATAAGAACGTCGACCTCCTCTTGGAGGCGTTCGATCAGGTGTGCGAGGGGCGCGACCTGACGCTCGGAGTCATCGGCGACGGCCCGGAGACAGAGCGGCTCGAATCCCAGTGCGAGTCGCTGGCGAACGCGGATGCGGTGGAGTTCCTCGGCTTCCTCGACGAGTACGAGGACGTGTTGGGCCACATGCGCGCGGCCGACGTGTTCGCCTCGCCGAGCACGCGCGAGGGGTTCGGCCTCACGTTCGCGGAGGCGATGGCCGCCGACTGTTCGGTCGTCGCCGCCGACCACCCCGACTCCGCGGCCGACGAAGTGATCGGCGACGCCGGCTTCCTGACCGCGCCGACCGCGGAGGCGCTCGCCGCGACGCTGGAGACCGCGCTCGACGGCGACGGCCCCCCGGTCGACCCCGTCCAGCGCGCGCGGCGGTTCGACTGGGACGCGGTCGCGGAACGGGCGGAGGCGATCTACCAACGGGTGATCGACGGCGAGTCCGGGACGGCGGAGACCGAGCCGGACCCGACGACACCGACGTGAGTGCCCGTCGCGCCGCCGCTCACTCCCTCTCGTCGGGTCCTCGAACCGCGAGGAAGCCGATGATCGCCGCCAGCGAGAGGAGCGCCAACGGCGTTCCGCCCGCCTCGTCGTCGGTCACCGTCTCTCCGGCCGTCTTGTTCGCCGACAGGTCCGGGCTGATAACCGTCGGCTCCGATTCGTCGGTCGGCGTCGCGTTCGTCGACGGCGTGGCGTTCTCCGTCCGGGTTTCGTCGTCGATTCCGCTTGACTCGCCCTCCTCCGTTCCGGACGAGCCCCGCTCCACGTCGAACTGGGAACTGTCCGAGATTCCGATCACCTCGTCCGTCGGCCCCGGCGCGTCGTTCCCGTTCGTGACCACCGCGTACACCGAGTACGTCCCGGCCGCGAGCCCCGTCTCGTTGAGCCCGACGACGTACTCTCCGTCGACCCGTGACGCGGGGTACCGCCACGTCGCCGTCGCGTTCGAGACGACGAGCGTCACCCCTCGGACGGCGTGTCCGGGCTCTCGCTCGGCGAGTTCGACCGAGACGGTGTCGGTATCGTCGCCGTCGAGACCGGGCGCGGGAGTGTCGACGCTGACGTCGTACGCGGGGACCACGACCGGGAGGGGGTCGGCGTAGGTCCCGTCGTGGTACAGCGACAGCACGTAGCTGCCGGCCTCGTACGTCGACGTGTCGAAGACGACCGTTCCGTCGCCCGAGGGCGCGACGTACCCCTGATCGACGACGGTGCCGCGGGCGTCGTGGAGGTACACCCGGTACCCGGTCTCATCGACGCCGCTCGTCCGGGCCCGCAACGATTCGCCGCGCGGCACGCGTGCGAGCGACGACACCTGGTACGACTCGCCCCCGACGGTCACCGTTCGCCCGGGGATCTCCATCGCGTCGTCGACCGTCACGGCGCGGTCCGCTGCGCTCACCGCCCCGCCGGCGACGAGACAGCCTATCAGCAGGCCGATCAGTAGCGTGCGGTTCATGATTGGCAGTGATCCCCTCCGGGTCGCCACCGCGTCGTCCCGGGACCCCGTTTGTCGGAGTGATTGGGGCCCCGTCTGCCGAACCGATGGCAACGGGTCACGCGAGTCGACTCGGTACCGCTCACGGTCGGTGTTCGGGAAGTTCAGGCATAAAACATATGACAGTGACAAGCGACAGGTGACGTAATGAGCGCGACCACACCCCGACGCGGACAGCTGTCCGTCCTCGTCGCGCTGCTGTGCCTGTCGATGGCCGCCGGCTCGGCCGGTGCCGTCGGGACCGCCGCCGTCGACGCCGACCTCGACCCGCCGTCCGCGACCGAATCGGGTGTAGACGCGGCCGTGTCCACGGTCAATCTCACCGAGAACGTCACGGTCTGGGACCGGGCGTCGCTCCCGTTCCGGATCGACGACGCCGACGCCGCGACGACGCTCCCGACCGGGGCGGTGACCGTCGAGTACGCGCCGGAGAACACCGGCCAGATCGACGCCCGCCGCACGGCGACCGCGGTGTATCGACCGGGAACCGCGAACGCGTCGTTCGAGAGCGTCACCGGTGCCGGAACGAGCGAGTTCGCCGGCGAGAACGCGCAGCTCGTGGTCGCACGGGTGAACAGCTCCGCGAGCGACTCGCTGCGCCCGACGCTCGGCTCGCCCGACGCGCTCGGGTCGCTCGTCGATCCGGAGACAGATCGATTCGACGCGACCTACGCCGTCGCCGACGCGGGGACCGTCGATTCGGAGGGGCGCCTCGACACGGCCATCTCGTTCGAACGCCCCGGACACTACGTCGCGTTTCTCGCGACCGGCGGGAACTTCTCCGCGGTCGACGGCGACCTCTCTGTCGGCGGCTCCGGCACGGTCGTGGGCGTCGACACCGCGGTCGTCGAGCGCGAGCGGGCGGCCGTCACCGACCCGCCCACCGGGGCCGAACCCGGGGCGAACGCGAGCGTGACCGTGACCCCAGAGACTAACGGGACGAACGTCTCCGTCCTCTTGTACCACGAGTCGACGTGGGTGAACTCTCTGACGAGCGTGACGGTCGCCGATCGGGTCTCCTCCCCGTCGGACTCGCCGAACCTGACGATCGGCCACTCTATCGCCGAGGTCAACGGACGCACGGCCGTTGCGGGGCCGGTGCGGGTCGCGGGCACCGCGTACGGCGACGGTCGGCTCTCGCAGGTGACGCCGACCGAGCTGGTCGACCTCCTCGCGACCCGCACCGGCGCCGCCTCCGGCGGGCCGGACACGGCGGTCATCGGTGACGGCACCCGACTCGACGCGTCGGTCGTCGCCGAGCGAAACGTCTCCGGAGCGACGACCGTCGAGGTCCCGACGCGCGGCAACTGGACCGAGGGCTCGTACAGGTGGGTCGTCACGACCGGCGGCGACCGGACGGCGGCGCTCAGAACGGCGACGGGAACGCTCCGGGTCGCGGCCGACTCGGGCGGCGGCTTCGACGCCCGCGACCGTCCCGAGCTCGAAAACGCGACGTTCGGGTCGAGCGTCTCGCTGACTCCGAGTTCGGTCGCTGTGACGCTCGCGGGCACGACGCCCGGCCGACCGGTTCGGCTGACCGTCCCGGTCGGCGACTCGGAGCTGGCGGACGAGGGATTCGCCGTCACCGGACTGACGGCGAACTTCACCCGCGACGTCGCGGGCGACCTGTCGGTGTCGACGCTCGACGAGGCGGCCGTTCCGCCCGTCTCCCAGGACCCGCCGCTCGGCTTCGTCGTGATCAATCACTCGATGCCGAACGAGCGCGTCTCGAACGCGAGCTACTCGTTCGTCGTGAGCGAGCGCCGACTCGGCGAGGCCGGAATCGATCCCGACGCGGTCGCGCTCTTCCGGTTCGAGGCAGACGGCTGGAACGAGCTCCCGACCCGGCTCGTCGACGAGACCGTTCGGGGATTCCACTTCGTGAGCGATTCGCCCGGGCTGTCGGTGTACGTCGCCGCCGAGAGCGGGTCCGCGCGGCCGCGGTTCGAGCTCGACGCGACGTCGCTCAACCGGAGTGCGGTCCTCGCGAACGAATCGGTCGCGGTGAACGCGACGGTCGTGAATCGCGGAACCGGTCCGGGCGTGTTCAACGCGAGTCTCCGCCTCGACAACCGGTCGGTCGAAACCCGAACGGTCGGCGTCCCCGCCGGCGAGCGACGGCCGCTCCGGTTCGCGCACCGGTTCGGCGCCACGGCCGGGGAGTACGACGTGCGTCTCGGGAACGCGACCGTTGGGACCGTGACGGTGAGCGTCCCCGATCCCGAGCCGGAGCCGACGGAATCGACGGCCGAGGCGAACGACACGCCTCCCCCGGCGGACGGCGAAGCCGAGGACACCGCCGCCGCGGACGCGACCGACGATCCCCTCGTGACCGACGACCCGCCCGCCACCGAGGAGCCCGCGGCTACCGGGCTCGGCACCGGTGAGGTCGCCGTCTTCGTCGCCCTCGGACTCGTCGGGGGTGCCGGCGTCGTTGTCTACCGCCGCTACGGGGGCGCATGACTGCCCGTCTCCGCGTCCGGCGGCGCTGGGCCGGCGTTGACGGTCGACCCGCTCGGTAACCATGTCACGGACGACGAACTCCCAGCCGGTCGTTCGGTGTCGAGAAGTCACGAGAACGTATCGCGGCGCGGGCGGCGGGCGGCTGTTCGACCGCTTCCGCGACGCCGACGAGCGGCCGACGACGACGGCGCTTGAGGACGTGTCGTTGTCCGTCACGCGCGGCGAGGTCGTCGGTGTCGAGGGACCGAGCGGCAGTGGCAAATCGACCCTCTTACATCTCCTCGCGGCACTGGACGTTCCGACGCGCGGCACCGTGTCGGTGTGCGGGGCGGACACCGCCGCCCTCTCCGGTCGGGAGCGCACGCGACTCCGCCTCGAAGATGTCGGCATTGTCTTCCAGCGCTTCCACCTGTTCCCGTCGTTGTCCGCGCGGGCGAACGTCGCGCTTCCTCTCGTCGAACGGGGCGTCTCGAAGCGGGAGCGGCGCGAACAGGCTGAACGGCTGCTCGATCGCGTCGGCCTCGGGGACCGTGTGACGCACACCCCGCGCCGGCTCAGTGGCGGCGAGCAACAGCGCGTCGCTGTCGCAAGAGCGCTGATCACCGAGCCGTCGCTGCTCGTCGCTGACGAACCGACCGGTGAACTCGACACTGCGACGGGCGATCGAGTTCTCTCGCTGTTCACCGAGGCGGCCGCCGAGGAGACGGCAGTCGTCCTCGCGTCGCACGACCGCGACGCGCTCGACGTCGCGGACAGGGTGATCACGCTTCGGGACGGAGGCAGAGTCGATGGGTGAGCGGCTCACTCGCTTCCGTGGGAGCATCGAACTCGGGGCGGCGCTGGTGGTTCGGCGACTCCGCCACACCGCGCCGCGCCGCATCGTGTACTCCGTGCTCGGTGTCGCGCTCGCGGTCGGGTTGTTCGTCCTCGTGGCGAGCGTCGGGATCGGTCTCGCGACGGAGAGCGCGGCAGTCGGATCGAACGCCGACTACTGGATCGTCCCCGAATCCGAATCCAGCGCCACCCTGCCAGTGTCCGTTGGCGGACCACAGTTAGGGGGTGTCCATGACGTAGCGGCCCAACTCGGCGCGAGGGATGACGTTCGGTACGCGTCGCCCGTCGCGGTCACGCTCGCGGAGCTGTCCCGTGGGAACACCACCGAGTACGTTCTCGTGTTCGGCGTCGTTGCGCACCCAGAGTTGACGGCCGGCGGGCTCAGCGCCGCGCCGTTGACTCCCGGTGACCCCCACTACGCGAACGGGACGTACGGCGGCCCGAAAACGAACGAGATGGTCATCTCGTCTGGGACCGCCCAGCTGCTCGAGACGAGCGCCGACGAGACGGTGCTGTTCGGGGCTCCCGACGGACCCGGGCGGGAACCGAGGCGAATGACCGTAATTAACGTCAGCGCTGGCAGTACGCCGGGGTTCGACAGCGTCCCGGTCGCACTGGTCCACCTCTCCGAGCTTCAGGCGATCACGGGCGACACGGACCGAGATCCCGCGGATCAGATGGTCGTCGCTGCGGATTCCACTGCCGTCCGAGACGACCTCGAAACCATCTACGAGCGGACCGAAGTCGTCACGCGGTCGTCCACGGCCGGTGTCGGCTCCGACGCTGACCTCGCGCTCGCCGTCGGCGGCGCCGGTCTAGTCGTCTCGCTCGTCGTGGGCTCACTGTTCGTCGCGACGACGATCGGGTTAGAGATCCGCCGCGACCGCCGACTCTGGGTGACGCTCTCGGCCCTCGGATTCAGCGCCCACAGCAGAGTACTCGTTATCATTTCCCAGACCGGGGTCATCACTCTCGCCGGCGGTGTGATCGGCATCGGAATCGGTCGCGTCGCTATCGCCGTCACGAACGCGGGTATCGGCCGGTACATCGACGAAGCGACCGTGGCCGTCTTCCGTTTGGACGTGGCGCTTGCCGCACTCGCCGTGTCGGCCGGAATCGCCGCCCTGACTGGCCCGTACTTGCTGTGGCTGACGAGCAGGGGCACAGCAAAAGCGGATCTGACTGCCTAGGATGTTCGAACGCTTTCGCGCAGTGATCGGCCTCGCTGCGGTTCGGGTCCGGCGCGACCGATCGCGGACCGTCCTCGCTGTCTGCGCCGTGGCACTCGCTGTGCTGGCGGTAACGATGCTTGGGAGCCTCGGCCTCGGCGTCGTTGACACCGGCCAACAGAAGTTCGAGTCGGCGGACCGCGACTTGTGGGTCTCGGGGGGGCCGCTGCGAATCGCCCCGGGAACTGTCGGCGGGTTCCAAGGTGGGATTGTCGATGCGCACGCCACGAGTCGGCGGCTCTCGTCGTCGTCGCGGGTCGACACCGCGTCGCCGTTGCTGTTCCAGACCATATACGTTGGCCGCTCTCCGGACTCGCTTCGAACGGTCGTCGGCGTCGGCGCGACCTCCAGCGCGGGGTTTCAGGTTCGCGGCGGCGACGGGTTCGGTCGAGACGCGGGTTTCTACAACGCCGGCGGCTACAACGGGACCGCGTCGCGAAAGGTCGTCCTCGGCGACGGGGTTCGGTCCGACCTCGGGGTCGATGTCGGTGAGACCGTTTACCTTGGCGGCACGACCAGCGATGCGAGGCGGACGCAGTACACTGTTGTCGGGACGTCCCCGACGTTTTCACGCTTTCTGGGTGCTGACACCGCGGCGTTACCGCTTGCCGAGCTACAGGCGATGACTGGGAACGCGCACACGGACCGCGCGTCGATAGTAACCCTCGACGTTGCCGCGGACAGCGATGTCACGGGTGTCAAGCGAGCGATTCAGGCAGACTACCCAGAGTACACAGTGCGGACGAACGCCGAACAGCTCGAGAGTATCATCGGCAACCGGATTCTGCTTGTCGCTGCGGGCCTCGTCCTCACGGTAGTCTCGGTAGTCGCGGGCGCCGCTCTCTCCGTCAATCTGCTCTCCCTGCTCGTCGCCCAAGAGCAAACGACAATTGCCTCTCTCCGTGCCCTCGGCCTCTCTCGACACGTCGTTGCTGGTGTAATCGCTACACAGGGCCTCTACTACGGACTGCTTGGGGCAGTTGGTGGCCTTGTGATGACTGTGCCGTTCGCGAGATTGTTGAACCGAGTCGTCGCATCGTTGTTTGGGTTCGATACGCTCGTTCAGGTCTCGCCCTGGATCGTTGCGGCGGGAGCGATGACCGCTTTTTTGGCTGGCGGGCTTACCGCTATCCTCGCAGGATGGCGAGCTTCTGGGGTGGAACCACTGGCAGTTCTGGAACGATAGGTTACGCGCTAGATTCTGTAATGACCTCAAAATGTAGTTTAGTGTGAGTTATATAAATCACATTATTTCAAACAGTCTATGGTTTGTGTTCTAAAACACATACAGTAATATATTTGTCTAGTGGACGAATTTTATTCTTTGACGGCTATACGAATAATTGTCTGGTATTTTTGCTCTAATACCTTATATTATGTATACTGTCTATAGTGTTCAGCAAAAAGAATTAAACAGGTGGTATGAAATTCTTGATTGTGAGCTGAAACAAGGCAGAGAACATTATGAGCAAATCAGAGTCCACCTCGATCCAACCCAAATCGATCCGGCAGAAGCGCATATTGGAGACAGCGGCCGACAACCCTGAGGCAACGCTCGCGGAAATCGCGGAGGAAATCCCGAGCGCTTCGGCTGACCATGTCGACCGCGTCCTCAATCAGTACGGTGACCCTGCTTCGTCCGGCGACTCCGAAGAAGGAGAGTCACCACCGGATTCTCCGAAGCCCAGCGCGACGAGCGGTGAGAGTCTCGATCAGCGAGACTCTCCGGAGGATCAATCCCCCACCAAGCAAACTGACACGAATACTGACACGCCATCACAGACCGCTGATGGGCCCGACGAGCCGTCAATGACCAACACGCCAGACAATAGTTCCACAATGGATTCGGACAGCAAAGATGCTCCGACCGACTCCGTAGCCGAGCCAGAGTTTGAACCATCCGATGACCCAGTTGAGGCGACCGAACCGAATCCCGATACGGCCTCTTCAAATGATGAATCAACTCCCGACCCCGGAGATCTCACGCAGAAAGAGCGCGAAACGCTCCGGGCAATCTTCTACGAGCCTACCGCGACACAGGACCAAATCGCGGATATGCTTGGTATCTCTCGCGCTACGGTATCGAACCGTGTCAACGCGATTCCAGAATTTGACTGGGCAGACCGTGAGGCGTTCGTTGAGGAGGTGTTTGACGAAGACCTAACAGTTGGCACGTCTGTGACCCCAGCTAACAGTGACAGTGCCGCGGCCGCGCAGAACGCCGGTAAAGAAGCCGTCACCGATGGTGCTCCCGGGGCCACCTCAGACCCTGCCGCCAACGAATCCCCTCTTGAGAGTCCCCACAGTACCTCCTCTGACGGTGTCGTTGACGACTCGACGCTAACATCTTCGGAACCTGATGCCCCCGACAAAGACTCCATCACTGGAAGCGCAACCAACGCTCAGGAAGACAACCTCGAATCGATCTCACACCAGTTAGAAGAGTTCACACAGCAACTGGCGGCAATGGAGCAAGAGCTACACCGATCGGACACGTCCACCGAAGAGGCCCAATTCAGCGATGCCGATCTGCTTCATAAGGTCGTTCATGCCTGTATGAACTCTAACCAGATTACCGAAGAGGAAGAGCTGGAGATACTCGAAACTCTGATGAAGTGATCTGATGCTGTATCTCTTCCAATCGAAAACCAGTCGTCTCGTCCCGTTCTCACCTTATTCTTCTGCTGCCTCTGAAGCTACTGACAGAGTCACGGTCGTGTCATCGACTGAGTCAATAACGACCGGTGCGTTGACGCTTTGAGCAGCAGCGCACGCAAGTGCGGAGACGATTGGGTGATCGAGTCGTGTTACTGGCCCAAAGGCAGGATCAGTAATTGTAATTTTGACTTCTCGAACCACTGTGCTTTTTTCCACTACTATGTCATCAGCCACCTCAAAGTGTTCAACGAGTGAATTAGCTATTTGTTCAACCGCGCCGAGTGTCGTGCTCGGGTCATGAGTTGTCCGGATTTCGTCAACTTCTCGCGTTAGCTCCTGACCAGACGGGGTGAAAGTAAGCCCCTCTGATCCGCTCGTGTCGCCCGGAAACACGTGTGAGATGTTCTCTGGAATCTCAAAATCGTGTTCTCTCGGGATAAACGCACGAGTTTGGGTCCCATGAGGGACGTACACAGTAATAGGCTGTAATCCCAACTCATCCCTGAGATTAGTTAGCGTCATCATCGCGCCATCGTATACACTCTCGCCCACGCTGACCGGAACAACGCGCCCGGGTGTGAGGTACCACGTCATTACCCCGCTGAACAGCCCAATCGCGCCAATGACAAACAGCACGGCACGGACATCTGGTAGAATCACCCCTCCGAGAATAGCTATTACACCGAGCACAGCCAGTGCCAACGCGGTTTTTTTGTAAGAAATCACTCGAGCACGTGCGTAATCCGTCCGTAACCGCTCGTTTTCTGTTTGTAGCACGTCAGTGACCGTCTCTAGTTCTGTGATCCGCTCGTACGGATCGAACGAATCCGTCCGGCGTCCAGATCCATTCGATATATGTTGATTTTCCTGCGACTCCGCTGTGTTTGTCGACTGTAGTGTCGACGTCGGAGGTTCGTTGTCCTGATTCAGACGTTCTACGGCGTCTGTTTCGTCCTTGTTCATATTGGGTGTACTCATTGTGTTTGACGGTGTCTCTGCTGGCACAATCTGTTTCACGTCTCACCATGACGATTCAACGCAGTGACCGGCCGTTGTTCAATTAGCTCTCCGTAGCCTGTTAGGCATTCTCGGGAGTCAGTTGGGATACTGGGTGACTGAACTGACGACCGGATCGAAATCACGGGGTAACTATCGTTGTAGGCGCGCTGCCGTTCACGCAACTGTATTGTATCCATTCACGCACGAACTGGTCTGTCACTAATTGAAGCTACTGGTAGAGATGGTGAAATATTTTATTTTTCAATTTGACATCAAAAATATCTCGCGTCACTTACTTTCTCAACCGATATCTCTCAGAAACACGACCTAAAAGTTCACTAAACACGACACCAAACAGGACAAAATATAAGAATAGTCACGGATATCGATGCCATGTGTCACGCTCTCTTGTCCGCCGTCTTCTTGTGATCGGTTGTACGGTGACTGTTGTGACAGTTGTCGGGGTCACAGCTGGGGCAGCGGACACGGGGGCACCGTTCGGTCAGATGTGGACGCAAACCGACGACTCCCAGTCGAACGGGACCGAGATCAGGCATGAACGCCCAGACGCAGTGACGCGCTCTGCTAACGCATCGGTACTTGAGCATCGCCTGTCCGCTTCGTTGACCGATCGGCTCTCAGAGAGCGCTCGCCGCATCGAGGCTGGAGAGTATGATACCGCACAGCGATTGTTAACGGCCGGGTACGACCGGCAACTGGCGCTGTACATGGAGGTATATCGGACGGCAGTCACAACCGATCTTGAGCGTGTCGAACAACGCGAGACGCTCTTCGCTGAAACGGCGGCGCTACAGAGGCGGTACGCTGAGCGGCTCTCGACGTACCAACGGATCGCCGCCGCCTACGAGCGCGCACGTCAGGACGATGATCATGGGCGTGCGCAGCGACGCGCACGCGAGTTACGGAACATTACGAGCGATCTCCGCGATATTGAGCAGTCGCTCACTCTCCGGTACCAGGCCATCGGAGAGACAACCGACGGGGCGACTGTGTCGGCGAGCAGTATCGTCACTGAAACGACTACCGATAGGGAACGACGAACGGCGGTGCGTGTTCGAGAAGTATACACGGTGACAGCAGTGGCCGCTGAGGCGAGCCCGAACGGGTCATTCACAGAGCCGATTCGTCTTACCGGCCGACTAACCGCCGAGGGAACCGACCCACCGAGCGGAAATGTCTCGTTCCGTGTGAACGGCCAGGCCCTCACGACGACTGTTGAACCCGATGGCACGTTCGCACTGCCGTACCGACCTGTCACGGCGACGCGGGGACCGGCTCGGATTTCGCTGACCTACACGCCTGACGACGCGGCGCTGTATCTCCCGTCACAGACCGACGTCTCGACCGTGATTACGCAGTCGACCCCGTCGCTCTCGATAGATACTTCTTCTGCCCAGGCGAGCGCTGGGTCGTCGGTCACCACTGCTGGCGTTGTCACGGCTGATGGCACTCCCGTTCCAAATGCTTCCGTTACCCTCCGTATCGGTGAGAAAGTGCTCGACGAGACACGGACTAACGGAACGGGGGCCTACCAGTTCGACACCCGATTCCCAGCGAACATTTCGGCTGGACGCCAAACGATGTCCGTCTCTACCGGGCGTACCGGCACCGCGTTGGCTCCGGTGAGCGAAGACGCCGACCTGACCGTCGAAGAGACGCCGACGCGGCTAACGCTGTCCGCGGTCCGAAGTGAGGGCGCCGTGAACGTCGCCGGCCGACTGGTAACCGAAAGCGAGAGCGGTATCGGTGGAGAGGCTGTCGTCGTGTCGATTGACGGCGAACAACGAGCGACGGTCCAGACGACCGCCGACGGGAGCTATCAGACGAGCGTCGAACTGTCGAACGCAAGCAACGCGTCGAACGCGGTCTCAGTGCGAGCCGCGTTCGACGGTGGTGGCGGGAGCCTCGAGTCTGCGTCCGTCAGCGCTGCGCTCGCCCCGCTTGGGGAAGGACCCTTCCCGGTCGACATGCGAACACTGACGATCGCTCTGGTCACCGGCGTCATCGCGCTCGGAACTGGTGGATTCGGTATATACCGATATCGGCGTGACGACAAGCCGTCGGCCGGCCTGCCGAGCGACGCGATCCAACCAGATTCGGTCGACCCCGCAGTCGCTGGCGTCCCAAGCGTCGGTGATGGCGACGGGGGCGGGACAGACGCGGACCCGTCATCGGGCCCCGTACGACAGGAGGATACTCATGACTGATACAGACGATAGCGACGAGGGCGACGACTCCCATACCGACTCAGACGAAGCTAGCGCGGCCGAGAGCGACAGTGTCGATGCCGGTCCGGGTTCAGCAGTCCCAATCCCGGCCGACCTGACCGCCGTCGTTCTGCTCACGCTGCTCACGTGCGCCGCCGTCACCGTTCCCGGGGTACGCGCGACACCGCTCCGATCTGTGCTCGTCGTTCCGTTCGTGTTACTCATTCCCGGCTATGCGCTCGTCGCGGCGCTGTTTCCGGAAGCAGGCGTGAGAGACGCCGAATCCGGCGAGGAGACAGGCGAGTCGAAACGAGCCGTTGGTTCTGGACTGACGTATGTCGAGCGTGCTGCGCTGTCGTTCGGCGTGAGCATCGCAGTGGTCCCGCTCATCGGGCTCGTACTAAACGTCACTCCGGTCGGGATTCAGCTGTTGCCAGTCATGCTTTCAGTCGCAGGGGTAACTCTCGCGGCGTCTGCCCTCGCAACGCATCGTCGCCTCCAGCTCCCGGAGAGTGATCGGTTCTCGGTGCCGTACCGTCAGTGGGGTCAGTCGGTAGTCGATGTCTTCTCCGGCCACGAGTCACATCTCGACCGCACTTTGACTATTCTTACTGTTGCGGCGTTGCTCTTGGCCGTTACGAGTGCTGGATACGCGGTCGCTGTGCCAAAACAGGCGGACGCGTTCACTGAAATGTATCTTGTCACGGAGCAAGATGACGGCCAACTGGTCGCTGATGATTACCCAACAGAATTTGTGAGTGGTGAGTCGCAGTCGCTTGTTGTCGGCGTTGGAAACTATGAACACCAAACGGTGGAGTATTCGCTTGTTGTCGAATTACAAGATGCGACAGTCGTGAACAACTCGACACAGGTACACGGTCGTAACGAGGTGTCCCGTCAAACACTCACGCTAGCTGACGAGGCAACGTGGGAAAACGAACTGAACGTAACCCCGATGATGACCGGTGATCGGTTGCGCCTCTCGTTCATGCTATTTAAAGGCGACCCGCCGTCTGACCCAACGGCAGACCAAGCCTACCGAGAAACTCATCTGTGGATCTCCGTCTCCGACGGATCCCAGCAGTCGTAGCGTCCGTGTGAATGTCCTTCACTGCTAGCTGTTCGTTTGGGCCTCGTCAGTGGTCGCTTCCTCCGTAACCCGTTTGACTCGCTCGTCGTCCCAATCCGGTTGGCGCTCGACGATTTCCCTTTCGATAATATCAGAGTACTGATTAGAACTCACAGGGGTGGGTTCTTCATCTCTGTTGGTTGTAACTCTCCACCATCTGATACCGATAACAGAGACGGTCGACGCAGCGAGTAGCAGTAATCGCAGCGGCGAATTGGCAGTTGTCAAGACGAACGCGACGGACTCAGGGATCTCTGGCCTACGTTGGTGGTCGATGAGGAGCGTGTCTGAACGACCGAGTACGTTTGCTGCGAACTGCCGATTATCTGTCCGGTCGAGCATCTCGTTAATGAATACACTCCCGTCACTGACAAGGATCACGCTGCCGTTTCCGACCTCCTCGCGGACGACTATTGGATGTTCCTGGATCGGTTCAGCCGGATCGAGTTCATCATTGGCGTTTGCGTCGACGTACGAGAACGCTGAGCTGTTCATAAGTACAGTCCCATCCTCTGACGTACTCACAGTAGTTCCGTGGTTAATCGCTAATTGCGAGACGTTGCTCGTTACTGAGTCTTCACGGACGGGGGTTCCAATCGGCAACGCGGGACTTCCGTAGTGGCGTTGTTCATCTCGGAGTGGCCGCCCATCAAACTGTGAACTGACACCGAGCGTCGTGAGGAGTTGATTTGCCTCGCTGCTGCCTTCGGCGGCGATTACAACTGTCCCGCCGCGATCGAGGAATGACGCAACCGTGTCAGACTCTGATCCCGAGTACGAATCTGTCGGTTCCAGAATGAGCGCCGTCGCGTTTTGAGCACTGGCTTGTCGATACCCCGCCTCGGAGCGAACAATTTCGACGTCGCTCCCGGCGTCTGCGGCAACCGACCGGATATCGCTCGTTCCGTCCCAATCATAGTTGTACGACCCGTATGCTGCCGATGAGGTTCCAACCCCGACTGCCATCGTCGTCAGCGTGGTGATGAGGACCGCGACGAACACTACTCGCGGATACGTCAGTTCATATCCACGGATACGCATCGATTACACCACCTCCGGTGGCAACACCGCGACCGTCCGCCTCGCAAGGACGACAAGAAACCCTGCGATACCGATGAGGATTATCCATCGAACGCGTTTCCGCCACCGAGGTCGGACGGAGACTGGCGACGTGAATTCCACGACAATGAGCACACCAATGAGTGAAATAACAAAGAACAGTTCGTACGTAAGCCACCCCGTTGCGACGAGTATGAAAAGGCTGGCAAGCGACCAAGCAAGCACCGCCGAAACGAAATTATACTGTCGTGCGACACTCATTATCGTGGCACACAGTATGCGCGACTATGTAACTTCGGTTTGCGTAGAAATGAACATCGACGTTTGAGCCATATGGAATGAAAACACGTGTTGAACGTCGTCACGGTGTTTAATTGTACCAGATTTATTATACTTTGGCACCAACATAGGAGACCGAACTTTTGGCTCAGGAACCGGCCTGTACGTGGTGAGCAATATCTAAGAAAAAATAGTACGCTGTAATTGAAAGTAGCCCGATAGAAAACAGTGTGAACAAGTGTATATTAATCGATTGTGGACCGGCCCAGTACGGGATTGTTGGCCTAGGAACTGGTTGCGAGAACGGCCAAAAGAGGTCACTCGGGATCCGACCCACCGCTAGTGCGGCGTAATTGTCCGCCACGAGATGTGAAGCGTACGCGATGGTAAACGCAACTCCTGCTCGGACCCTGTTTGTCTGCCAGCCGTACAGGACAGCGAGCGTCCAAATCGGAATGGCAATCGGCAGCGAGTGCATGCCGACGCGGCCTGTTGGCAATAGACCCAGCTCCAACGCGAGCGGCTTATCGATGATATCTGGAAACTGACTTCCCACGAACGCAACGGCGGCAAGTTCTAGAGATGGAAGCCGGTGTGTTGTGAGGCCCACGTAACCGCCGACAAAACAAAACGCAACAATCAGGTGTTCGATCGGTCGCATCGTTTCTACGTTCATTTCAAGAATAAAAACGCCACCGTTGATCCGGCTTGTGCTCTTTCAGTGACTCCGACCAGCCACGCTGTACATAGCGTGTGATACCAATTCATTAATTTGATTGTCGACGTTCACACTGCCGCTCCGTTGGATTCGTCGTATACAACCCCAATAGCTATGTTCGATTCCACCGTGGTTTTGCGACGATGACGACTACGCGTCGGATACTCGGAATCTACTTCCGGGGATTCTGTATGGGGGCCGCCGACGCCGTTCCCGGCGTCTCTGGTGGCACAATCGCACTTCTCACCGGGATTTATGAACGACTCATCACCGCAATCACAGCGCTCACCGTGAGTAGGGTTCGCCGACTCGTTCACGACGCCCGCGACAGAGATCGTCAGGCCGTCGTTCGAACTCTCACTGAGCTAGACATGGGGTTCCTCATCGTCCTCGGAACCGGAATCGTTACCGCGGTCGTGAGCGTCTTGCGGCTCATCAGTTGGTTACTGACCATCGCTCCAGTGGCGGTATACGGGTTCTTTTTCGGCTTGATCGGCGCTTCCGCGATTATTCTCTCCCGTGACGTTTCGCTGGAGACGTGGGGAAAACGGGCTACCGTTATCATCGGGTTCCTCCTCGCTTTCGTCGGCTCCGGGTATGCGGTGACGGGGATCAGCACTTCGCTCCCAGTGTTGTTCCTTGCTGGCATCGTCGCGGTCAGCGCAATGGTTCTCCCGGGAATGTCCGGATCGCTGTTACTCCTTGTCCTTGGACAGTACGAGTACATGTCGACGGCTCTGAGCCGATTTATCGATGCGCTTCTTGCCGGAGTACAGGGCGGTGGCGTAGACGCTGTTTATGAGAGCGCCCTCCCCGTCGTGACCTTCCTCCTCGGTGCGGTTGTCGGCCTGCTATCTGTTGCCCACGCAGTTCGGGCAGCGTTCAAGCGGAATCGTGAGCTAACAGTGGCTTTTCTCGTCAGCCTGATCTTTGGCGCCCTCCGAGCTCCCGTTGAGCAGGCGTCCGTTGAACTATCTGCGATGGGGATGAATTGGACGTGGTATTGGATTCAGTCGTTCATTCTGTTCGCAATCGTGGGCGTCGGTGTTGTCGCGAGCCTCGAATGGGTTTCAACACGAGATATACACATTGAGTCGACTACGGATCATCAAGCCGAGTGATACAGCTGCTTAGAAATACCTAGACTCCTGTCTTCGACGACTGTGTCATCGCTGTCTTGCGTGTGATACGCATACTGGCTACTGAGGTCCCGTGCTGTAACCGGGGCTACTATTCTATCGCATCCTGCCAATTTATATCGGAAATATAATATAAAAAGGGTACTATTTCTTATACGATAGATAGTAGAATATTTTCTACATATAAATTTTTGAATTCTATGTCCTATGAGTCACCTAACTACAAGAATATAAACACATTCAATTACGAGAAGGATTTAATGGTGTGTATATGGCCACAAACCAAGTCGCCGAATCCGCCGTTCGCGTCGAAGTGAAAAATATTGGTGGGATCACCGAGGCAAGTAGTACCCTTCCTCCGGGTGTCTCGGTACTCACCGGTGAGAACGCGACGAATCGGACTTCATTCCTCACTGCCCTCATGGCCGGTCTCGGCAGCGAACGGGCATCGCTGAAGGGCGACGCCGAGCGCGGTTCGGTCACGCTCGAAATCGACGGCACAACGTATACTCGAACGCTAGAGCGCCAGGGAGAGACGGTTGCGTTCGGTGGCGATCCGTTCCTGGACGATCCCGAACTCGCTGATCTCTTCGCGTTTCTCCTTGAGAACAATGAGGCGCGACGGACCATCGCAAGGGGAGATGATCTCCGCGAACTCATCATGCGTCCTGTCGATACAGACCGGATAGACGCCGAAATAGACTCGTGTAAACGCGAGCGTGATGAGATTGATGAGGAACTAGACCGGCTAGATCGGCTTGAAAATGAGCTTCCTGAACTCGAGGAAGAACGGCAAAATACGAAAGAAGAACTCAACTCGACGCGAGAAGATCTTGATTCGGTTCAGGATGAGATCGAAGCGTTCGATAAGGACATCGAACAGAGCCGCTCGCAGAAACAAGAGCTCGAAACGGCGTTTCAGCGTGTCCGGGATGCGAAATCTGAGCTTGAAGATCTCGAGTTTGACTTGGAAACTGATCGAACAACGCTCGAAGAACTCGAATCTGAACGCTCAGAACTCCAAGAGAAGCTGTCCACCGTCGACGAACCAGAAGAGAGCCCCGACCGCCTGAGCGGTCGTATTCAAGAACTGCGAGATCGGAAGCGCAAGATCGACGATACAATTAGCGAACTCGGTAGCGTTATCAGTTTTAATGAGGAGATGCTCGAAGACGAGGGCGTTAGTGTAGAGCTAGCTGATGCGGACTCCAGTGGGGCCCCAACCGACGAGCTACTCGCTGCCGATGAAATGACCTGTTGGACCTGTGGTTCTTCGGCCTCTGCTGACGAAATCTCTGCTACGCTCGACCGGTTGCGCAGCCTTCGGGCCGACAAACTCGACGAACGCCGAGAGGTCGAATCAAATATCGATGAGCTCTCCGAGAAGCGGTCTAATCTTCGCGAACAGCGTAACGCGCTGGAGCAGGCCGAAGATCGACTAGAGACAGTCGAGTCCGATATTGAGGCCACTCAGGAACGGATTGGCGATCTTGAGTCGCGTATCGAATCCAAGGAGGAGGAGGTATCAGATCTTGAAGCGGAAGCCGAGTCGATCGAGGTCGGTGATCATGAAGACCTCCTCGAACTCCACCGCGAGTCGAACGAACTCGAACTCAGGGTCGAAAATCTCGAGTCAGAGCTTGCGTCGCTCGATGAGAAGATTGCTGAACGGGAGGAGGCAATCCAGAAGCGCGACGCGCTAGAAGCTGATCGCGAAGATGTTTCGCAGCGGCTCACTGACCTCCGAACACGTATCGAGGATCTCGAAGCGGAAGCGGTCGAAGCGTTCAACACACACATGGAGACTCTTCTCGATATCCTTGCGTACGAGAACCTCGATCGAATCTGGATCGAACGACGTCAAGAGCGGGTCAGAGAAGGCCGTCGGAAAGTGGAAAAAACGCGATTCGATCTCCACATTGTACGGTCGGCTACGGACGGAACAGCGTATGAAGACACTATCGAGCACCTCTCAGAAAGCGAACGTGAGGTGACGGGTCTGGTGTTCGCCTTGGCCGGGTATCTGGTTCACGATGTCCACGAGCAGCTGCCGTTCATTCTGCTTGACTCGCTGGAGGCGATTGATTCGAGCCGGATTTCGCGTCTCGTCGAATACTTCCGAACTCATGCGCCGTACATCACAGTAGCGCTTCTCCCTGAGGACGCCGCCGCGCTTTCAGACGACTACACCTACATCACTAGCGTCGACTGATAGCGCGACGGCCCAGCGGCTTTGTGCGCTCGGTACTGCCGTTACTCCGACAAATTACATCGGTAAACTTGTAACACTCGACACGGTATATTGGCCATGAGCAATGAGTCACACAAGCGTGGGACGAAAGTCGCCCGGCTCATCGAAAAGTACGACCTATCGGGGAGGGGAGCAGAGCTAGAGGCTGCGTGGATCGGTGACGACGGTGAGCGCACGAGCCTCCGAGATCTTGCTGACGAATTCAACGAGACGATCCTTCGGTCGGTGCTCAAAGAAAATGGTATCTCGCTTTCTAATTTTGAGGTTACTGGGACGTATGAGGCGCTCCGACATGGGTCTGGGCCTGACGAAACCCGCGCTCGTCGACGGCTTGAACGGGAGGGCGTCAACGTTGTGGAGCTCACCAGCGACTTCGTAACTCACCAATCCGTCCACACGTATCTCACGGACGAGCGTAACGCGTCACTTCCAGATCAGAGCGAAGACGCGGTTGAGCGGCGTACGGAGACAATCGAGAAGCTGGAGGGCCGCACTGTAGTGGTGACCGAGGCATCGATCGAGTCGACACTCCCGGATGAAGAGCTGGACCGGGTTGACTACGATGTGATCGTGGACGTCCAAGTCGTCTGTTCGGCGTGTGGTTCGACGTACGACGCTGGCGAACTCCTCCGTCAAGGTGGGTGTGACTGCGGGAACCCGGAATAGAACTACCGCTAATATCATATCTGTATAATTTAATCTATTCTGATTGTTTCTACATAAGGAATATATCACTATCTGAATCTGTGCTGGATTGCCAACTCACTCTGTTTCCGTTGCGCTGGAATCAGAATTTGTGTTACTCGCACTCGCTCTTCGCTATATGTATGATCATGATGAATTATACTGTATATTATGGAGATAATAGGTCCTCACACCCCGATATACGAAACAAACCACCGCAATTAGTATACATTAGAAGTGCGTGTAGTGTTATCATGGGTGTAGATAACACTCCGGTTAAAAAATTAATGAGCACCGACCTTCTGACCGTTACACCCGATACAGATATCTCCGAAGCTGCGGCTATCCTGCTGGACGAGGGTGTCGGATCGCTAATCGTGTTGGACACTGAAGAGAATCTCGCGGGGGTACTGACCAGTACCGACTTCGTCGCAGTCGTCTCGGGTGACCACTCTTCATACAGCGGTACTGTTAGAGACCACATGACACAAAATGTTCTCACAGTACCCTCTACGGCTACCCTCCATGATGTCGCGGTCAAAATGATTCGAGAAGACGTTCAACATCTTCCTGTAGCTAGCAATAAAAATGAAATCGTCGGAATGGTCTCTGCGACAGATCTCACAGCGCAGCTAACATACATGGGTAGCAGTGGAACTGACTGATTGGATGAACTTGCTGTCGTTCACCGTCTGACTACTAGCTCCGTGTATCTAAGACTATTATCTAAGATACAAAACTAAGACCTCTATCTGAGGCTTGTGCCCACGCTTCCTACTGGAATTCTAACTCAACGACTGCTGCGACGCTCTCCAGCAACGTCATCCGAAACTTGGCCCGGTTATCTGAAGCGGCCAGCTCACGAAGTCTCAATGGTCATCGAGTAGACAATCGTACGCTGCGGCAATTGGATAGTTCCATCCACGCCCGAGTGCCTTCTGTGTGATACGAAGTGGCGGTGGAGTTTGCCGTCGTTTGAATTCGGCGTGTGTAGTCCGTCTAAGTGCTTCGTCAACAACGTGGTCGGGATATTCCTCTCGTATCGAACTGATGATTTCGCCTTCCTCGATATACTGTTCAAGAATAGGATCCAGTACCTCATACGCTGGGATTTCCTCTTCGTCGGCCTGCCCGGAACGAAGCTCTGCGCTCGGCTCTTTCTCAATTACAGACGTTGGAATCACAGGCGATGATCCTGCTGAGGAAAGTGTCTCGTTGAACACACCAGCTAACTCGTAGACCAGCTGTTTGTAACAATCACCGAGTGGAGCAAGCGCGCCTACGGCGTCGCCGTACAGCGTACAGTAGCCGACTGCGGCTTCGCTCTTATTATCTGGGGTGAGCACGAGCGCATTACGCTGGTTCGCTATTCCCATGAGGATAGACCCACGGATTCGCGCTTGGATGTTCTCAGCAGCAACACCAGTGAGCGATGCGTTGTTCGCATCAAGCGTCTGGGAGATGTCCTCCACTGCCGATCCGATAGGGATCACATCGAACTCGATGCCTAAGTTTGCCGCTACCGTCTGAGCGTCGGCGATGCTCTGTTGGCTTGTGACCTCACTTGGGAGAGACACGGCATAGACGTTCTCTGCGTCGAGTGCCGCTACTGCGAGCGCGGCCGCGACTGCGGAATCAATCCCACCTGATAACCCAACTACGGCTTCCTCAAACCCGGTTTTTTCGAAGTAATCCCGTACGCCGAGCGTGAGTGCTTTGCGGGCCTGCGTAGCGCGGGTTTCTGTATTACCTGTCGGAACTGTTGCGTCTCCGCCGACCGAAACGTCCACGACAGTAGTGCTAGACTCGAATCCTGTCAACTGCTCGTGGACCCCTCCATCAACAGCGACCAATGAGTGTCCGTCGAAGATCAACTCGTCATTCCCACCGACTTGATTAACAAACACAACCGGACAGTCTGTCTCAGCAGCATGCGTTGCGAACCGGTGTTCACGTCGAGACGGTTTCTCGAGACTGAATGGGCTCGCAGAAAGCGTAATAATAAGATCCGCTCCGCTCGCAGCTGTGTCCTGTAGCGGACTCTCGTCGTGGCGGCGTGTCCCGGTTACGACGGCATCCTGCCACGCGTCTTCACAGATCGTGAGTCCAATGGCGGTGTCCGCAATATCTACGACTACTGGGTCAGTCCCGGGCTGGAAGTACCGATGCTCATCGAAGACATCGTATGTCGGCAGTAACCGCTTGTGGTACGTTTCACTCTTCTTTCCATCGCGGAGCACGATTGCGGCATTGTGGATCGGCGCACCGCTGTCACGCTCGGTCCTGACCGCAGCGCCGACGATTAACGGTGGCCCGTCAGCGGTTTCTAAAGCCAGATCATTGAGAGCTGCTTCTTGAGCATCAAGTATCTCTGCTCGGTGGAGTAAATCACGCGGTGGATACCCAACTATGGAGAGTTCAGGTGTGACAACGAGATCAGGCTCAGTATCCGCCAGCTGCCTGTACTCCTTGGTTATCTTACCGAGGTTCCCGTCTATATCACCGATTACAGGGTTGTGTTGTATGACTCCTACTTTGAGCTGCTCTTTCATCTCTCTAACAATATGTTGGGCGCGCGGTAATAAAAACAGATCTAATATGAGTAACCGATCACTTCTGTTTGATCAACGAACGGGGGTCTGTCGGAGCAGTTTCAGATTCGAGTTCACCAAGCGACATCACCTCTCGCGACCGAGACAGGACAGACATGACCGACCGTGTGTCCGGCCTGTACCGTTCCTCATATGCTTTGAGCTGGCGTGGAATCACTGAGCCTGATCCCGTGCGCGGTAACTCTCGTAGCGACGGCAGCCGGGACTGACCACACTGTATCGGTGGGCACCGCCATCCCATCGATCGCAAGACAGACCAGTTCTCCCCGGCCGCGACGCGCCGCAACGACAAACTCAAATCGACGAGAGCGGTCGTCGACCGCCGTCACGTGGATTGTCGAGAGACTATTGGCACTCTCCCACGTTGTCGTGTCGACGACGCTGAGTTCGCCTGCTGGTGTTACGACTGACGAGCCACAGGCCGGACAGGATCCCTCATGCGGTGTCGTTCCAAGATACCCGTAGTCAGTGTCACATGCGAAGCAGTGTTCCATCGTTCGTTATGAGCGACGGGATAACACTGTCTCTGCGATGTTTGCCTTATTGGAACACGCCGGGCAGGCAACTACGTCACCGCCGTCCAACCCGAACACAGTCACAAACTGTTGTGAGACGTGTGCTCCGCAGTGTGCGCACTCCGGCATTAGATCACCCGAGCGAGCCCTCCATCTCGAGTTCGACGAGGCGGTTCAGCTCGACGGCGTACTCGATCGGCAGTTCCTCCGTGATCGGCTCGATGAACCCGGAGACGATCATCTGTTTGGCGTCGTCGTCGTCGAGCCCGCGCGACTGGAGGTAGAAGATGTCCTCGTCGCCGATCTTCCCGACGGTCGCCTCGTGGGCGACGTCGACTTTCGACTCGTTGATCTCCATGTACGGCATGGTGTCTGACGTCGACTCGTTGTCGAACATCAGCGCGTCGCACTCGACGGCCGTCGAGGAGTTTTCGGCGCCGTCCGCGATGTGGACGAGCCCGCGGTAGTTGGTGCGGCCGCCGTCCTTCGCGATCGACTTCGACTCGACCGTGGACTTGGTCTCGGGCGCGTTGTGGTACACCTTCGCGCCGGTATCGATGTCCTGGCCCTCGCCCGCGAAGGCGATGGTGATGTGGTTGTCGGAGGCACCGCGGCCCTTCAGGATCGTCGATGGGTACAGCATCGTCGCCTTCGACCCCATCGAGCCGGAGATCCACTCCATGCGCCCGCCCTTCTCGGCGATGGCGCGCTTCGTGTTGAGGTTGTACGTGTTCTTCGACCAGTTCTGGACGGTCGAGTACTGGACGTGGGCGTCCTCGTCGACGAAGACTTCGACACCGCCACAGTGGAGATTGAACTTCGAGTAC
This sequence comes from Halorubrum sp. SD690R, assembly GCF_005435035.1. Classification (NCBI taxonomy): domain Archaea; kingdom Methanobacteriati; phylum Methanobacteriota; class Halobacteria; order Halobacteriales; family Haloferacaceae; genus Halorubrum; species Halorubrum sp. SD690R. The sequence goes on from NZ_SGTV01000007.1 coordinate 145,504, forward strand.
TTCGGGGCCGAACAGCCCTCGATGTAGTGGACCTCGGCACCCTCCTCAGCGATGATGAGCGTATGCTCGAACTGGCCCATCCCCTCGCTATTCATCCGGAAGTACGCCTGGACCGGCATGTCTACCGTGGTATTTTCGGGGATGTAGACGAACGAGCCGCCCGACCAGATGGCGCCGTGAAGCGCCGCGAACTTGTTGTCGCTCGGCGGGACGCACTTGGTCATAAAGTGCTCGCGGACGAGCTCCTCGTGCTCTTGGACGGCCTCGTCCATGTTACAGAAGATGACGCCCTTCTCCTCCCAGCGCTCCTGCATGTTTTGATAGACGACCTCCGACTCGTACTGGGCGCCGACGCCGGAGAGTGCGTTCTTCTCGGCTTCGGGGATGCCCAGCTTGTCGAAGGTGTCTTTGATGTCGTCCGGTAGTTCCGTCCAGTCGTCAACGCCCGCCCGCACGTCCACGTCCGGCCGAATGTAGGGGACGATCTCGTCGACGTCAACTTCGCTCAGGTCCGGCTGACCGGGCCAGTCGGTCGGCATCGGCATCTCTTGGAACTGTTCGAGGGCCCGCAGGCGGCGCTCCAGCATCCACTCCGGCTCGTCTTTGTCCTCCGAGATGACGCGCACCGTCTCCTCGGTAAGGCCCTTTTCGCTTTTGAAAGCGGACTTCTCCTCTTTCTTGAATTCGAAGCGGGCCTCAGTGTTCGTCTCTTTGAGATCGTCTTGTTTTGAACTCATCAAAGTAATCTTTAGACACCACGAACATAAGCGTGGTGCGCTTGGACACTCTTTTGTAACTTAAAATAGTTTCTTTAACGAAAGAGAACAACCTTGCGAGATTTAATTTGGTTTCTCTATCTGGCAGAATTTATCATGTGGCGAGAGAGATATCCTGTACAGTCTCAACCACGGTCACTCGTTAGCGAGAACGACTTGGCAGCACTGAATAGCCGCCTCAATGTGGCGATCGGCAACCACATCATCTGTTTCGTCAGCCGACTCAAGCAGTGTGGCAACCTGACGAACCCGCTTTTGCCTGGTTTGCGTGTCAAGACCGTCACTGGCAGCGTCGCGGGCGACGGCTTCAGCTTCCCCGAGCCATCGGTTCGTTGCTGGCGGCACTGGGCGGTCTGCGGTCGCAGTTAGGTGTGTCGCCAGTGCGTCGACCGCGGCCCGTGGCTCGGTCGGGATTTCTATTTCGTCAGTCATCGTTAGCGTATTGGCACCCACAGTCAAGAATTGTGGCCATAACTACCCTCCAAATGTTTGAGCACGACCGTTGCTAGCCCACAGCGGGGTACAATTGTCTTCGAAAAAATCGCTGTAGCGCAGTTGAACCTGGTGTGCTCAATGCATCTGAGCCCAATCACCCACGCCCGGCAATCAAACTGAATTGTACTATTCCAATTCTATTGGGTAAGGTTTATGTGACAGCCCTCACCACCAGATGTTGCGGTCAAAATCGAGAGGCACCACATATGGGGTTAAGACCATGGAGGATTAAGCAGTGACAACTATGAACTGCCCGGACTGCGGGAACGAGCGAACACGCGTCATCGATACAGGGGCCAGTACCGACGGAACCTCCGTCCGACGACGCCGCGAGTGTCAACGCTGTTCGTTCCGCTTTACGACCTACGAACGTCCGGAGTGGGAATCCCTCCAAGTGAAAAAACGCGACGGAACCATCGAACCGTTTGACCGACAGAAACTCCGCGCAGGGATCGAGCGAGCCGTTGAGAAGCGAGATGTGACGGAGACAACAGTGACTACTCTCGTTGACGATATCGAGAGCGAACTACAAGATCGAGAGGCACGGATCGTCTCTTCGAGTCTCATCGGCGAACTCGTCTCCGAGAACCTCCGCACGCTCGATAAGATAGCTTACATTCGGTTTGTCTCCGTTTACAAAGCATTCTCTGAGCCGCAGGAATTCTTGAGAGAACTTGATGCGGTCCTGGATGCAGAACTTGATGACTTCGACGCCTCGGACGGTTCACTATGATACAACCATACGCAGATCAAACGAATGCTCGGTCAATCCCTGACCGGACGAGCATGGCCCAGGTCCAGACGCACAGAGAACGACGGCAACAGAAACCACCCAACAGAGAACGATTCCTCCAGAGTACGTACCAATGACTGAAAGCAAAACCACAGGCGGAGAGTCAGAGACTGACATCTTCTCCGAACGAACGCAGCTCAAACCGTACGAATACCCCGACGTTCTTGAGTACAAAGACGCGATACGGAACAGCTACTGGGTTCACACGGAGTTCAATTTCTCAGGAGACGTCCAAGACTTCAAAGTCAACACGACTTCTGCCGAGAAGGCCGTTATCAAGCGGACAATGCTGGCCATCGCGCAGATTGAGGTCCAGGTCAAGACATTCTGGGCAGACATCTACGACGAGATGCCCAAAGCAGAGGTCGGGAACGTCGGCATGACCTTCGCGGAGAGTGAAGTCAGACACATGGACGCGTACAGTCACCTCCTCGACATCCTGGGGATTGCGGAAGACTTCGAGGAGGTGACCGACGTCCCCGCAATCGAAGAGCGGATTGACTACCTCGACGAGTATCTTGAGAAGAGCGAGAGCGACGACACACAGGAGTACGTGATGAGTCTCCTCCTGTTCTCCACATTCGTTGAACACGTCTCGCTGTTCTCGCAGTTCCTCATCATGACGAGCTTCGACAAACACGAAAAGAAGTTCAAGGGGATCGCAAACGCCGTCGAGGCGACCAGCAAGGAAGAGCAGATTCACGGGCTATTCGGTGTCGAACTCGTGGAGACGATTCGCGAGGAGAATCCGGACCTCTTCGACGAAGACTTCGAAGAAGATGTCCAAGCCGCCTGTCAGCAGGCGTTCGAGGCTGAGATGAAGATACTAGACTGGATCTTCGGTGAGGGTGAACTGGAGTTCCTTCCCCGGGCGCACGTCGACGCATTCCTCCGGGATCGGTTCAATCAGAGCCTCGAGAACGTCGGTGTCGAGCCGATATTCGACCCGGACGATGACCTGCTCGAGGAGACCCGGTGGTTCGATGAGGACATCATGATGACGAAAGATAACGACTTCTTCAGCAAGCGGTCGACCACGTACAACAAGCACTCGCAGAGCGTTACCGCAGAGGACATGTTCTAACGATGGCACAAACAGAACCAGCACTCGACGAGGTACAACAGCAGCACGAGGAACCGTTCTATTGGCTGAACGAGGATAGCAGGGCATTCCTCAACGAGGGGTACCTGATTGAGGGCGTCACAGCCGAGGAAAGGGTCAGAGAGATCGGAGAGCGGGCTGAAGAAATCTTGGATGATGACGGCTTTGCGGACAAGTTCTATGACTACATGAGTCGGGGTTTCTACAGCCTCGCGAGTCCAGTGTGGTCGAACTTCGGTCTGGACCGAGGCCTGCCCATCAGTTGCTTCGGTAGCTACATGGCGGACAGCATGGAGAGCATCCTCTACACACAGGCCGAAGTGGGCGAGATGACCAAGTTGGGCGGCGGGACCAGCGGGTACTTCGGCGAGATCCGGCCCCGAGGCAGCCCGATCACGAACAACGGCAAGAGCAACGGGAGCTATAGCTTTACCGAGCTGTTCGACACGATCATCAACGTTGTCAGCCAGGGAGAGACGCGGCGCGGACAGTTCGCGGGGTACATCGACATCGAACACGACGACTTGGATGAGTGGCTCAACATCAAGACCGAGGGCGACCCTGTACAGGACATCTACTACGGCGTCATCATTGGTGACGACTGGTTCCAGGCGATGGTCGACGGCGACGAGGAGAAGCGAGAGACGTGGGCAGAGATCATCGAGACGCGGATCAACATCGGTGTCCCGTACATCATCTTCCGGGACAACATGAACGACGGGAAGCCACAGGTATACAAGGACAAGGGCTACGAGATCAACGCTTCTAACCTCTGTACCGAGATCGCGCTGCCCGCCACGCCGAACGAGAGTTTCGTCTGTTGTCTCTCGTCAATGAACGCGCTCCATTACGACGAGTGGAAAGACACCGACGCAGTAGAGACGCTGACGCGGTTCCTCGACGCCGTCATGGAGGAGTTCATCCAAGAGGCGGAGGGGACGCAGTTCATGGAACGGCCAGTGCGGTTTGCGAAACGGCACAGGGCGATCGGCATCGGCGTCCTCGGCTGGCACAGCTACCTCCAGAGCGAGATGATTCCGTTCGACAGCATGGAGGCGATGGAAAAAAATGAGGAAATCTTCCGCACCATCAAGGAGCGAAGTTACGAGGAGAGTCGTCGGCTCGCCGACGAGTTCGGTGAGCCGGAGGTGCTCGACGGCTACGGTCGCCGGAACGCAACGACGATGAGCGTGGCCCCGACGAAATCCAGCAGCGTCATCCTGGGGCAGGTCAGTCCGAGCATTGAACCACTAAAATCGAACTACTTCGTCCGTGACGGTGCGAAGCTCAAATCGACGCAGAAGAACCGATTCCTCGAGGGGATACTGAAACAGCGAGGCAGAGATGAGCGTGAAGTCTGGGACAGCATCGCACAGAACGACGGGAGCGTCCAACACCTCGACTGCCTAACCGACGAGGAGAAGGAGGTGTTCAAGACCTTCGCCGAGATTCCACAGATGGCGATCATTAACCAGGCAGCGCAGCGGCAGAAACACATCGACCAGGCACAGAGCCTGAACGTCTCAATCGATCCGAGCGAAGTGAGCGTCAAGGAGATCAACCAGCTCTACATCGAGGCTTGGAAAAAAGGGGTGAAGAGTCTCTACTACCAACACAGTGTCAACGCCGCACAGAAGTTCAGCCGAGATATCCTCGAATGTAAGGCCTGTGAGAGCTGATACCCCGGCAGTCAGTATGATTTAGCCGAAACCACGCATCACAGCCCTGCGATATCCGCTGTGACATCCTCCTCGCCGTAAACGGCGGGATTCTCGCCCTGAAAAATGGGATTTCAACAGAGCCACAGAGAGTCAATCCTGCTGGGAAAGATCTCCAAGAGCAGTCACAGTATGCGGGCTGGTATCGATAAACACTGCTCCGTCGGCGAGGACTGGTTGAGACCAGATCGTTCCACACGCAAAGTCGTCACCGAGAGTATAGTGCCAACGCCGTGTTCCATCGATCCGCTCAAACGCAACGACTGCTGGACAACCAAGCGATTCCATGAACACTGGTGCGACGACGCTTTCGCGCCCAACTGCGAGTGGGCCGCGGACAAAATGTCGGGTCGGATTTCTCGACAGAGACCACTGCCTGCCGCCGTCTGGCACCGATACCGCTGCGAGACCGGATTCGGAAAGCACGAAAGCGGTACCATCGTCAACGGCGATACTGCGAACCCGTCCGTGCGGAAACTCTACAGATGCTCTCTGCTTTCCGTCGCTATGATCATAGACAGTAATATCGGCTCCCTCACCGATTAGGACACCACTCGTCACACAGACATGCGTCGAATAGCGGTCAGTATCTGCGATTCCTTGCTGCCAGATCAACTCCCCGGTGTCTATTTCAAGACAGCGTAGAACTTCTTCACCTTTCTTAGATGTTCCAGTAACATATACGTGATCGTCAAATACTGCTAGTCCACGTCCGCCGCCTCGCAGTACAGAATCTCGCCATTTGGTCTCGCCTGACTCGGCCGTAACGGCGATAATGTAGTACTTCTGACCGTGCGTAAAATCAATCAGCCCGATCTGTCGATCTGGGACGACCGTCGTCGATATCGAAGATACATGCCCCGGAAGCTTTCGTTGCCACCGCTCATTGCCGTCGGCAGTACTGAACGAATAGAGTCTCCCCCGGGTCGCAACTAACAACTGATCATTGATGATGCCTCCTGAGACACCAACCGGTTCCGTATCGTCAAGGTCGTGATCGAGGGCTGTTTGCCACCTGTGCTCGCCGGTTTGGGCATTGAGTGCGGTAAGGCCATCGTCATCGTCAACAGTATACACGGTCTGATCAGCCACTACCGACAGCATCTGGCCACTGCCACCGCCCCACGCTAGATCTCCGCGTTCAGGGACTGTGACATCGGATGTAGCCGTTTTCTGGGCATCACATCGTGACTGGTTCCATCCACTGGTCGGTGCTGTCGGCAGTGATCGGTCAGGGGAGGCAAGGCATCCGGAGGCCCCACATACACCAGCCATGGACGCGAGCACTCTACGACGGGTCCAGCTCATATCCTGACCTAACTGGGCTCGAAATTAATTGTTCCAACGTACTTCTGTGGCCGAAACAGTCCCCGATTTGTCTTGCCAACACGTTTCCCACAGTTTCGGAGGATAGGCCAGTTTCAGGTCGAATTAGCATCAATTCGTGGTGATTCTCAGCGTTCCAAGATCAATTTTGAATCATTACTCTCGAACTGCCAGACGAGCGTACGAAATTGTGTGGATTTTGGCGCTGCTGGATACGGTTGTCACTCTTGAGCGGCGGACCCAGCGAGATCTCAGCGGGTTAGTCGTGTGGCTCTGTTGAAATACTCAACGGTTGATAGTTTCACAACCCTGATCGCTCAGTACCGGATCTCTATGGATCGATGTGGTGTACCGCTTCAGGAGACAGGAGTCGGTCAGTGGGCAACGCAACCCACCCGTTTGGGAGAACATGAACCTTGCCTTGGTGAAGCACCTTCTCTTGTTCCAAATCCCCATACACGGTCGCGTTTTCGTAATCAACTAAGAGTTGATCCGGGAGCTCATCAGGTACGAAGACCATGTTTGACGGACCGTTCCTGCGAGCATAGTTCCTGTCACAAGCCGAGATACGGTCGCTTTGGGGCTCTCATCAATCGACTATTTCATGCGAAAAAAATGTTTGAAGAATAGGATTTCAACAAAGCCATCTTGATGCGTTCTTTTCACTCGACATCATCCATACAGTCTTATTCGAGAGGTACACCAGACGATACAAATCCGCACGCAACCGAGAACGACTATGATCGAGTCGCTCCTCCGGATTGACGTCGTCCTCTTCGTCCTCATCGGCGTGCTCGGCGGCGCACACTGTATCGGGATGTGTGGTCCACTTGTGACGATGTACTCGAAACAAATGACGCCGCAGCCCGATGGCGGAACGGTGACAGCCAACGACGGGCGTGCCGGTCATCTCACGACCTACGAGGTTCGCCAGCATTTCCTGTTCAACGTCGGCCGGGCGACGACGTACGCGATTCTCGGGGCCGTCTTCGGCGCGCTCGGGAGCGTCGTATTCGTTACCGCTGACCAGCTGACACCGATCGCCGATCTCCTGCGAGGTGTTGTCGGTCTTGCGGTCGGAGGGTTCATTGTGGCGACGGGCGTTCGGTACGTCATCGGTGGAAGCGGAGGCGATATTCGCATCCCTGGCGTCCAGCGCGTTACGTCGTGGCTCGCAGCGAGAGTTCACCGACACGTGAACAGCCCGAGTATTGTCGGGCTGGGAGCCGTCCACGCGTTTCTCCCCTGCCCGATGCTGTATCCCGCGTATCTGTTCGCCTTCGCGAGCGGCTCCCCGACCACAGGGGGAATCGCTCTCGGTGCCCTTGGCATCGGGACGATTCCGGCAGTTTTCCTCTATGGGACGATTATCCAATCGATCGACGTCGCCCACCGGCGACGCGTTCATCGGCTACTCGGTGTGGTGTTCGTCGTGCTGGGGTACGTGCTGCTTGCGCACGGATTGATGGCACTCGGTGTTCACCTCCCACATCCGATGTTCCCGCATTACCAGCCCCTCGGTGGCGCGATGGGGCACTGACCGAGCACTGGATCCTTTTCGCTGGCTCGATACAGGCGACGCGCTCCATTGACCTTCTCCCCCGCCTGAAGACGCGGGAATCCCACCACGGGATTTCAGGCCGAGAGCGGCCCTGCGGTTTCAAGACGCATTCGTTCTACGCGTCCCTTGCTGGGTTTCAGCATCGGCTTGGGTGTCTTGTGGGGCGGTCAAACGCCCCCCATCCTCAGTCGAGTCATCGTCATCTCTGTGTTCTCTCGAATGGCTCCCTCCGCTGAGGTAGCGGTCTGCGATGTTTGTCGCGCCGTTCACGTCCGCATGGTACTCGCCCATCCAGCAAGCGTCGTTCGTACACTTGAACGTCGACTGTCGCGGGCAGTATCCCACTTCACCGCACCCGTAGCACTCCTTCGACGTGTTACGCGGATTCACCGTGTCAACGGGGATCCCCTTCTCGACGGCCTTGTAGCGTATCTGCGCGTGGAGTTTGGCGAACCCCCATCCGTGGAGACGCCGGTTCATGAACTCACCGTAGTCCATCGACTCCCGAATGTACGTCAGATCTTCCAGAACGAGAACAGGATTCTTGACGGATTCGGCGTACTCCACGACTTCGCGGGTGACGCGGTGGAACACGTCGTCGATCTGTTTCCATAGGTCGCCACCGAACGACTCCACGATACGCTCGCTTCCGCGCGTCTGGAGTCGGCGCTTGGCGGTGAAGTAGCTCTTAGGGAGCTGACGAACCGTCTTCCCTTCGTCGGCCCACAGTTCAGGTGCGGTCGGAGAACCGTGATCGTCGCGGTGACACACCGTGACGAGTGATGCTTCCCCGATGTCCACTCCGATGGGCGTCCGTTCTTCGGCGGACACCTCAGAAGTTTCCTCAACGTCGCGAGTAGCGGTGGCGTGGAGGAACCACGTCCCCTCTCGCTCGAACAGCCGACCCCCGCCCATTTCCGCATCACCAGCGTTCAACGCTTCCAACCAGTCCCGCTGTTCGGGGTTCGGTTGGGCTGGCATCCAGAGGTAATAGTCCTCGTGGTGCGGAATCTTGACATACCACTCAATAGTGTTCTCGGGCTTGTGGTCGAGTCGTAGCCCCTCATTGGTGAACCGAACAGGGTGGTCGTCGTGGAGGTCGCCCGCGTTGTACGTCGTCGTGAGTTGCGGGACTTTTGAGTGCGTTCTTTGCGTATCCGCTCCGACCGAGAACATCGGGAAAGAAACCGCCGTGGCCGTCGACAAGGAGAGCGTCGGGCAATCGAAACCCGTCATGTCAGCGTTGATTCCGCACGACTAACCGGCTGAGACCTCGCTGAGTCTGCCGTTCGAGAGTGACAACCCTATTCAGCAGCGCCAAAATTCACGCAATTTCATACGCTCGTCTGGTAGTTCGAGAGTAATGATTCAAAATTGATCCCAGAACGCTCCAAATCACCACGAATTGATGCTAATTCGACTTGGAACTAGCTTATCCTCCGAAACTGCAAAACTTCTCGACCTATACAGTAGTTAAGACTGGCCGTCTCAATGTCTACGATTCTCGAACTGCTTCGACGAGTCTACGGACGAAGTATCTCCTTCAGCGTTTTCACCACTTTCACACCTAACTCTCATTACGGTTGACACCGTATTTCTGCTCAATAATGTCCATCGACCGGGATACCTTCGAGAAGACGAGCGAGGACGAACTCGAGGAACTCTCCGTCCCGGATCAGGTCCTCGGATTTCTCGCCGCCAACGATGATCGCGCGTTCAAGGCTCGCGAGATCGCCTCTCAGATCGGTCTCGATGAGGGCGCGGTCAGCACCGCGCTCTCGAGACTGAAGGGCCGCGATCTCGTTGAACACAAAGCGACGTACTGGGCGATAACCGACGACACGGAGCGACTCGACGGATACAGCGGGTACGAACGGGCGACCGCCCTGTTCAACCAGCGACTCGGTACAGAGGACAAGGAGTCCTGGCGCGAACACGCACCCGAGGAACCGCATCCGAGCGTCGAGGACGAATAGTGACCGACGGAGAGAGACCAATTTTCGAGCGTGGCGACGTCGTCTACGGGGATGATCCGTTCAAAGGCGAGGAAGCTGCTCGGCCCTGGCTCATTCTCCTGAATCATAAAGGCCGTCCGTTCCACGGGGAGCAGTATATTGCGCTCACGTTGACGTCGAAATCCTGGATGGACGGCCTGATCGACGTTCCTGGTGAGAGTTGGCTTCGTGGTGGGACCCCGGATGAGAGTCAGATTGTCCCGTGGGGAGTACAATCGATCGACCACGAGGATATCGACTTCTGGCAAGGTCGCCTTGACAGCGATCTCGTCGACGAGGCGGTTGCTGCGCTCGTCGAAGAACTACACTAATAGACCCAACTGAAGATGAGACCAACTATCTCAATGTTACGGTCACAGCTTCAGAAGGTGGAACCGATATGTTCCTTTCCTTCGACGTCAGTACGGGGTGAGTCACCCGTTCAGTATGTCTGCGTGCCGACCGCACGACTCTCCGGTATTGTTGTATGCTGTTCTGCGAGCGTAGCAGATACGGGGACCAATTTAGTATCTACCACTTGTAATTTTAGAATAGCAATACAAAATGAGCAAGGATAACGAAAACGGTCGTGAAAATTCGAGGCTTCGGGTGGTTGGGCAGAAACGAGATATGCTCTTGGAGAGGGTCTACGATACCACAAAATTCGCAGATCTCGACAAGAAAATACGCGAACGAGGATACGAGGAGACAGAATCTATCGTTCAGCGCGGTATACGTCCGGAAGATCCATTCGATTTCTACCAAGTTATCCGCCACTATACTAACGAGGACGACCGAGCAATAGCCACGTGGATTGGCCTAGACCCAGAAAAAGTTGACAGCGGTGAGGTATCGTATGATATGATAGAGGAGCTGGACGAGATTCAGGACATAGAAAGGGATGCACAGGAACTATACCCGCTCATTGTTGCCTTTCTGAATGATGAGAGAATCGGATTTCGAGCAACCAGTACTGGTATTGAAGAAAATGAGTTAGATAACAGTATTCTTCGAAATGCGCTCAAAGAATCGTTCCGGACATCCAGAGAGGAAGAATAGGCTTTGTTAAAATCCTCTTCTTCAGATACATTATCACCTGAAACAGCCGGTCGATGGGAACTGCGAACTGATCGGCCCGCGCAGTCCCAGAGGGATCTTTGAGCCGATGTATTATTCAGGTTGTACACTTGAAAACAGGCATGATCGGTACAGGAACCCTTATTATCGCAATTACGTTCACCGTTGTGATGATGCTGACTTTAGCTATGCTGCTACGATTGCTGAAGAATTCTCGTGG